>NZ_PTRU01000018.1:0-106836 GCF_002965245.1 Escherichia sp. MOD1-EC6021
GAATTTGCCTGGCGGCCTTAGCGCGGTGGTCCCACCTGACCCCATGCCGAACTCAGAAGTGAAACGCCGTAGCGCCGATGGTAGTGTGGGGTCTCCCCATGCGAGAGTAGGGAACTGCCAGGCATCAAATTACGAAGAATGGCACTGACCTTTGAGGCAGTTCACTACTCGATAAGAGAGTAGGACAAAAGCGAAAGCTTTTGAACGTTGCGAAGCAACGGCCCGAAGGGTGAATCGCGAAGTGATTCATAAACTGCCAGGCATCAAATTTAGCGTGCTGATATGGCTCAGTTGGTAGAGCGCACCCTTGGTAAGGGTGAGGTCCCCAGTTCGACTCTGGGTATCAGCACCACTTTTTAGGTTAAAGTTCGGCAGATTAGAAAAGAATTTGTCTGGCGGCAGTAGCGCGGTGGTCCCACCTGACCCCATGCCGAACTCAGAAGTGAAACGCCGTAGCGCCGATGGTAGTGTGGGGTCTCCCCATGCGAGAGTAGGGAACTGCCAGACATCAAATAAAACAAAAGGCCCAGTCGGAAGACTGGGCCTTTTGTTTTATCTGTTGTTTGTCGGTGAACACTCTCCCGAGTAGGACAAATCCGCCGGGAGCGGATTTGAACGTTGCGAAGCAACGGCCCGGAGGGTGGCGGGCAGGACGCCCGCCATAAACTGCCAGACATCAAATCAAGTGAAAGGCCATCCGAAAGGATGGCCTTTTTGCGTTCAGAATCCATGTAAAACTTAATGGATTACCTGCGATAAAAATGCCCTCGTACGCTCTGATTTAGGATGCGCAAAAAACTCATCCGGTGCAGCTTGTTCCACTATCTCCCCACGATCCATAAAAATCACCCGATCAGCGACGGTTCGCGCAAACCCCATCTCGTGCGTTACGCACAACATTGTCATACCTGACTGCGCCAGCCCAATCATTGTATCCAGCACTTCTTTCACCATCTCCGGATCGAGCGCAGACGTAGGTTCGTCAAACAGCATGATCTTTGGTTTCATACAAAGTGAACGTGCTATGGCAACACGTTGCTGCTGACCACCAGAAATCTGTCCCGGAAACTTCTGGGCATGTTCGGCAATTCTCACCCGCTCAAGGTAATGTATCGCCAGAGCTTCAGCCTCTTTCTTAGGCATCTTGCGTACCCAAATCGGTGCCAGGGTACAGTTCTGTAGAACGGTCAGATGAGGGAAGAGATTGAAATGCTGAAAGACCATTCCCACTTCCTGCCTGACGCGCTCAATATTGCGGATATCTTCATTAAGTTCGATGCCATCCACCACGATCCGTCCCTGTTGATGTTCTTCCAGATGATTAATACAACGAATGGTTGTCGATTTACCGGAACCAGAAGGGCCACACAGAACGATCCGTTCTCCCGGTTGCACGGTTAAATTTATATTTTTCAAAACATGGAATTGCCCATACCATTTATTGACGTTTTCCAGCGTAATCATCGCGTTAGCAGGTTGCAGTAAAATTTGGCTCATAGTGTCCTCAATGCGGTGTACGCCCGGTGTTAAAACGTTTTTCCAGATGTTGGCTATAACGTGACATGCTGAAACAGAAGATCCAGTAGATCAGTGCGGCGAAAACATACCCTTCCGTCGACATACCCAACCAGGCGGGATCAACGGTTGCCTGCTGAACGCTACTGAAAAGATCGAACAACCCGATGATGATCACCAGGCTGGTATCTTTGAAGAGTGCGATGATGGTATTTACCAGCCCAGGAATCACCAGCTTCAACGCCTGTGGCAGAATAACCAGCCCCTGGGTTTTCCAGTAACCCAACGCCAGCGACTCTGCCGCTTCATATTGCCCTTTAGGCAGCGCCTGTAATCCGCCTCGCACGACTTCCGCAACATATGCTGACTGAAACAGGATCACGCCAACCAGCGCGCGGATCAATTTGTCGATACTGGTGCCTTCTGCCATAAACAACGGCAGCATGACCGAAGACATAAACAGAACGGTAATCAGCGGTACACCGCGCCAGAACTCGATAAAAATGACCGATAAGATACGCACAATCGGCATATGGGAGCGGCGACCTAACGCCAGTAAGATCCCCCACGGCAGCGCCCCCGCAATCCCAACTGATGCAATAATTAAAGTGAGCGTCAGCCCGCCCCATTGCCTGGTTTCAACCCGTTCAAGACCAAGAAACCCGCCATACATCAGCCACCAGACAATCAGTGGGTAAATCACCGCCCAGACCGCAATATAGCGACCGCGATGCGGGAGTATTTTCCAGAACATTGGTGCGATAGAAACAAGGCCAATCAGTAATGCCAGGTTAATTCGCCAGCGTTGGTCGTGTGGGTAAAGCCCATACATAAACTGACCAAATCGTTCGTGGATGAAGACCCAACAGGCACCTGCTTTTGTGCAGTCGGCACGCGTTGAGCCAACCCAGTTAGCCTGCAAAAATGCCCAGTTCAGCAATGGTGGGATCAGTTCCCACATCAACCATATGCAGCCAATAGTCAGCAGGCTATTGCTCCAGCTGGAGAACAGATTTTTCCGCACCCACACCATCGCGCGGCTTGTGTTATGGCTCGCCGGGCGCGGGGGATGAGACAGCAATACTTTTGTCATCATGACTCCTTAGCGTTCAACGATCGCGATGCGGCGGTTATAAATATTCATCAGCAGCGAGATAGTCAAACTGATAATCAGATAGACCGACATGGTCATGGCTATAGTCTCGATGGCTTGCCCCGTCTGGTTTAGTACGGTGCCAGCAAACAGCGAAACCATATCCGGATAGCCAATAGCGGCGGCAAGAGAGGAGTTTTTGACGATGTTGAGATACTGGCTGGTTAATGGAGGAATAATCACTCGCAGTGCCTGAGGAATAATGACCTGGCGTAGCGTAACCGGGTTGGGCAATCCCAGTGACCTGGCAGCTTCATGTTGACCATAAGGCACCGCCTGAATCCCGGCGCGGATAATCTCGGCGATAAATGCAGAGGTATAAACCGAAAGCGCCAGCGTTAAGGCTGCCAGTTCAGGAATTAAAACCATCCCGCCGCGGAAATTAAAACCTTGTAGGGCTGGAACATCCCAGTGCAGTGCCGCGCCAAAAAGCCATTGCGCCAGTAAAGGCAAGCCAATGATTAATCCAACGGCGAACGGCCAGGTTCGGCGCAGTTGTCCGGTCTTTATCTGGTGTTTTTTATTAAAGCGATATAGCCCAACAGAAATGGCTATAGCCATAACAACAGTCAGGATAAACGCAATAAATCCGTCTCCCAGCTGCGGCGACGGAATATAAAGCCCACGATTGCTCAAAAAGGCCAGATCAAACGCACTCACTGCCTGGCGTGGTCCGGGCAAATTGCGCAACACGGCAAAGTACCAGAAGAAGATTTGCAGTAGCGGCGGAATATTACGGAAGATCTCAATATAAATTGTGGAAAGCTTTCGTAGCAGCCAGTTATCCGAAAGTCGTGCCAGACCGATAAAGAAGCCCAGAACAGAAGCGAATACAATACACAATGCAGAAACCAGCAGCGTATTGAGTAAGCCAACAATGAAAACGCGTCCGTAGGTATCACCCTGCTGGTAATCGATCAAATGCTGGACAATACCGAAGCCAGCGCCGCGATCCAGAAAGGCAAAACCCGAAGTAATGCCACGATTACTGAGATTCGTCACAGTGTTGTGAAATAGCCAACCAACAATGCCGACAACAGCAACAACGGCAAGGATCTGGAATAACCAGGCGCGAACCGTAGGGTTGGCAAAGGAGAGTGAGCCTTTAACGGTTGAGCGGCGATGAGACATAGAAACCTCGGAAAGCATAACGCTGAAGAGAGCGCCGCCGTAGCGACGCTCATTACCTCACACCGACTTAACGCACGGGCGGCGCGTACTGAATACCGCCGTTATTCCAGAGATTATTTTGCCCACGTTTAATCTTCAGGGGGCTTTCTGAACCTACGTTACGCTCAAAAATTTCCGAGTAATTACCCACCTGTTTGATGATGTTGTAAGCCCATTTATTATCCAGCTTCAGATCTTTACCGTAATCGCCCTCTTTACCCAGCAGATGCGCCATATCAGGCGTTGCAGGATTAGCCGCTTTTTCATCAACGTTTTGCGAATTAACGCCCATCTCTTCAGCATTCAGCATGGCGAAAAGCGTCCAGCGCACTATAGAGAACCATTCATCATCGCCACGACGAACTACCGGCCCAAGCGGTTCTTTAGAGATAACTTCCGGTAAAACAATCCATTCAGCTGGGTTGCTTAATTTGATGCGCAGGGCATACAGTTGTGATTGATCCGAGGCCAGCGTATCGCAGCGGCCAGATTCCAGTGCCTTCGCGGATTCGTCAGAGCGATCGAAAGTCACTGGTGTGTACTTCATATTGTTTGCCTTGAAGTAATCGGCGACGTTGAGTTCGGTATCAGTACCCGCCTGAATACAGACTGTTGCGCCATCCAGTTCTTTCGCGCTTTTTAATCCCGCTTTATCGTGCGTCAGGAAACCAATGCCGTCATAATAAGTGACGCCAGTAAATGCCATTCCCATACCGGCATCGCGAGAGGAAGTCCAGGTCGTATTACGGGAGAGCAAATCCACCTCCCCTGACTGTAAAGCCGTGAAGCGTTCTTTTGCAGTGAGCGGGGTATATTTCACTTTCGTGTCGTCACCAAATACAGCTGCCGCAACACCACGACAAACATCTACATCAATACCTGAAAACTTACCGTCAGCATCGGCATAAGAGAACCCAGGTAATCCATCACTGATCCCGCATTGCACAAAACCTTTTTTCTGAACGGCATCAAGCGTCGCGCCAGCATGCGCCTGATTTGCAACGGCAAGCAGCACGCTGGCGGCAGCCAGTGTGGCTATCATCATCTTTTTCATAATGCTTCCTGTGAGGCGAAAATTATCGTTATAGGACGTTTGGGAAACGTCTTTTACCTGTCTGTGGCCATCCTCTTATAAGCAAAAGTAGTGCCAGCTTTTGCGCACGATTTCGCGTCGCAATAAGCTGAGTGTAGACAGGAAATAATAAAAACAGCGCCCCGCAATGGTGCGAAAATGAAACATGCGCCACATTTTGGCGCAAAATATTTACGCATTTTTTACTAAGCAGAATAATGATTGTTAGCGTGAGTATATTTCTGGTAGGAAGTGTGAAAATTAAATTGATGCGTTATTTCGAAAGCAGCGAAATAACGCGATATAACATGCTAAATCAGCAGGGAATTACCCAGCAGAATATAGCAATATTTTATCTTATGGAGAGATACTGTATCGTTAAACAGAGCGCGGTACTCCGCGCCCTGTTCAGTTATTTCGACAGAGCGATGATCCCCATCGTCAGGCCAGCAACAGCTGCTGCCCCGCCAGCAATAGCCCCAGCCGTTTCCCAGTTATCCTGAGTCGTGCCTTTCATACAGGTATTGGTGTGAACCAGTCGACCCTGATCGTCATAAACCGGAACGCAGGGCGAATCGTGAGCACAGCCCGCCAGCAATGCGGTGAGCAATGCTACAGGAATTAATCTTTTCATGGTGTTACCTCAGTAATAAACGCTAACGCTTAATAAGTTAACTCTCTTATTAACGAGCTGAATGCCATTTTATCACTGGAGGTTATAAATCTTGCGGCATGAATAATGACAAATTATGTGAATTGTAAAAATAGTGAAGGGAGCGGGAACTATAGAAAGTTTTTAAAGAGTGAGTAGAAGAATATCTTATTAATTTTTATGGGTTTCACTGAAAATAATAAAGGCACCCGAAAGCGCCTTTATGTTTCTGATTTATCCTTTAAAGCAACGGCGGATAACCACAAAGAACACCGGCACGAAGAAGATTGCCAGCAACGTTGCAGAGACCATCCCGCCCATTACCCCGATACCCACTGCGTTCTGCGCGCCACTGCCGGCACCGTTACTGATAGCTAGCGGTAATACGCCGAGAATAAAGGCGAGAGAGGTCATCAGGATAGGACGCAGACGCATACGTACTGCCACCAGTGTCGCTTCAACAACACCTTTACCCTCTTTCTCCATGAGATCTTTAGCGAACTCAACAATCAAAATAGCGTTTTTGGCCGACAAGCCAATTGTCGTTAGCAAGCCCACCATAAAGTAGACGTCATTTTTTTGATTAAAGAGTGTCGCCGCCAGTAGCACGCCGACAATCCCTAACGGCACGACTAACATAACCGAGACAGGAATTGACCAGCTTTCATAGAGTGCAGCAAGGCACAGGAAAACAACCACAAAGGAAATTGCTACCAGAGCGGGAGCTTGGTTTCCCGATAAGCGTTCCTGATATGACATACCCGTCCAGTCATAACCAATGCCAGCTGGTAATTGTGATGCAAGGTTTTCCATCAACGCCATGGCATCGCCGGAACTGGTTCCTGGCGCGGCTTCCCCCTGAATCTCCATTGACGGCAGACCGTTGTAGCGCTCCAGTCGCGGAGAGCCATACACCCAATGTGCAGTGGTAAAGGCAGAGAATGGCACCATTTCGCCGTTGGCGCTGCGGACATAAAGTTTATCGACATCTTCTGGCAGCATACGGAATTTGGCATCCGCCTGAACATACACCTTTTTCACGCGACCACGGTCAATGAAGTCGTTAACGTAAGTCCCACCCAACGCCGTTGAAATGGTCTGATTGATGTCAGAAAGTGAAACACCTAATGCCTGCGCCTTTTCCTGGTCAACTTCCAGTTTAAACTGCGCGGTGTCTTCCAGACCATTAGGACGCACGCTGACTAAGCTGGCAGGATGTTGCGCCGCCATGCCAAGCAACTGGTTACGGGCCTGGGTCAGGGCATCGTGACCCAGCCCAGCCTGATCAATTAACTCAAAGTCGAAACCCGTTGCCGTGCCCAGTTCAACAATGGCTGGCATATTGAATGGAATGACAAAACCGTCGCGGATCTTGCCCAATTCCATTTTGGCACGATGGATTACCGCTTCCGCACTGTTTTCGTCACCACTACGCTCTTCCCACGGTTTCAGACTGACGAAAGCCATACCGGCATTTTGTGCCTGGCCGCTGAAGCTAAAGCCGTTAACCGTAAAGACACTTTCTACGTTCGCTTTCTCGTTCTTCAGATAGTAATCCGTCACTTGATCCAACACTTTTTGCGTCCGCTCTTGCGTCGCGCCAGCGGGTAACTGAATCATAGTCAGAAAGACACCCTGATCCTCTTCAGGTAAGAAGGAAGACGGAAGACGTAAAAACAACACCACCATTCCAGCAACAATTAGTGCATAGATCAGTAAATATCGTCCTGTGGAACCGAGGATTTTGCCGACGCTGTTGGTGTAGTGGTTAACGCTATGATCGAAGGTGGTATTAAACCAGCCGAAGAAACCGCCCTTATTTTCGTGATGCTCAGCAGAGACGGGTTTGAGCAGTGTTGCACATAACGCTGGGGTAAGAATCAATGCCACCAGAACAGAAAGCGCCATTGCCGAAACGATGGTGATAGAGAACTGGCGGTAAATTGCCCCAGTAGAACCGCCGAAGAATGCCATTGGAATAAATACCGCTGACAGCACCATCGCGATACCCACCAGTGCGCCCTGGATTTGCGACATTGATTTTTCCGTCGCTTCTTTTGGCGGGAGCTTATCCTCCATCATCACGCGCTCGACGTTCTCCACCACCACTATCGCATCATCGACGAGCAGCCCGATGGCAAGCACCATCCCGAACATAGTTAGTGTATTGATGGAGTAACCAAAAGCGGCGAGGATGGCAAACGTCCCTAACAACACCACGGGTACCGCAATGGTGGGGATCAGCGTTGCTCGCATATTCTGCAAGAACAGATACATCACCAGGAACACCAGCATAATGGCTTCGAACAGCGTTTTTACCACTTCGTGAATAGAAAGCTGGACGAATGGTGTGGTGTCATAAGGGTAGAGAACCTTCATTCCCTGCGGGAAGAATGGCTGTAATTCCGCCAGTTTTGCCTTAATGGCTTTCGCGGTATCGAGAGCATTCGCGCCGGTTGCCAGCTTAATACCCAGGCCCGCCGCCGGTTTACCGTTGATGCGAGCGATAACGTTATAGTTTTCACCGCCAAGTTCAACCCGTGCGACATCTTTCAGGCGTACCACCGAGCCGTCACTGTTTACGCGCAGGGTCACTTTGCCGAATTCTTCCGGATTTTTTAACCGCGTCTGAGCAATAATCGAGGCGTTCAACTGTTGCCCTGGTAACGCTGGCGTTCCGCCCAACTGTCCGGCAGCGATCTGATCGTTCTGTACCTTCAACTGGTTAATCACATCAACCGGCGTCAGTTTATATTTGTTTAGCAGATCGGCGTCCAACCAGATACGCATCGCATACTGTGCGCCGAAAAGCTGTACGTCACCGACGCCATTCAGACGGCTGAGCGTATCTTTAACGTTAGAGGCCACATAGTCCGAGATATCGTCCTGTGTGGTGCCTGGGTTATCAGAGACAAAGCCCGCCACCATCAAATAGCTGCTACTGGACTTTTCAACACTGATCCCCTGCTGCTGAACCTCTTGCGGCAGCAACGGCGTGGCGAGCTGGAGTTTGTTCTGCACCTGCACTTGCGCGATATCTGGATCGGTCCCGGACTGGAAGGTAAGGGTAATTGTCACGCTACCGGCGGAATCGCTGGTGGAGGACATATACATCAGGTTATCGATACCATTCATATTCTGTTCGATAACCTGCGTCACCGTATCCTGCACGGTCTGCGCATCAGCGCCCGGATAGTTTGCCGAAACAGAAACTGCAGGCGGCGCAATGGTTGGGTATTGGGCGACGGGCAATTGTAGGATCGCCAGTACACCCGCCATCATCAGAATAATGGCCAGCACCCATGCAAATATCGGTCGTCGAATAAAAAAGTTTGCCATGTCAGATTGCCTTACTTCGATGCAGTATCTGCGGGGGTATCGGTAGTGGCTTTAACCTGCTCTCCCGGACGCGCTTTTTGCAGGCCGCTGACAATGACTTGATCGCCAGATTTCAGCCCTTCGCTAATCAACCATTTATCGCCAATCGCCTGGCTGGCAACGACAGGGCGCGCTTCAACCTGACTTTTATCGTTAACAATCAGCACGGTTGCATCACCACGCGGTGTGCGGCTAACGCCTTGTTGCGGGATAAGAATGGCATCAGGTTGGACGCCTTCATCAATCCGTGCGCGCACAAACATACCAGGTAAAAGCGTATGTTGCGGGTTAGGGAAGACGGCACGTAGGGTTATGGAGCCGGTGCTTTCATCAACGGTAACATCGGAGAATTGCAGCGTACCTTTCAGGGGATAGGTTTGACCGTTCTCCATGACCAACTCTACGTTGCTGGTGGCGTTCTCCTTATGCAAATTTCCTTGCTCTACGGATTGCTTCAGCCTCATAAAATCGTTGCTGGATTGGGTCACATCAACGTAGATAGGATCGAGCTGCTGGACAGTCGCCAGTTCAGTCGTTTGCCCATTAGTGACAAGAGCGCCTTCGGTCACAGTAGATTTGCCGATACGTCCGCTAATTGGCGCAGTCACTTTGGTATAAGCGAGATTGATGCGAGCGCTTTCGACCGTGGCTTTTGCGGCAATCACGGCGGCATCGGCCTGGCGAGCATCAGCAATGGCCTGGTCGTACTCCTGCTGACTGATGTATTTCGTACCCACGAGCGGAACGTAACGTTTTACCGTCAAATGCGCGATGGCGGCGGCGGCTTCACTTTTCGCCAGTTCGCCTTTCGCGCTGTCATAACTTGCCTGATAGGTCGCGGGATCGATCTGGTACAGAGACTGGCCTGCTTGCACATCGCTGCCTTCAGTGAAATTGCGACTCAGTACGATCCCGCTAACCTGTGGGCGAACTTCGGCTATACGGTAAGCATTGGTGCGGCCTGGTAATTCAGTCTTAACTTCTAACGGGGCCGTTTTCACAATATGAACGGTAACCTGCGGTTCACCGACGTGAGCTTTCTCTTCTCCCTTATCGTTACAACCGGCGATTAAAGCCGCGGAGATCAGAATAAAGGAGGGCAGGAGGAAAAACCTGGCATGTTTCGTCATTACTATTCCTCAAAAAACCAAAAGCGCGTTATTTACCCAAAAAGGCAACGCGTTAACTCGCAGAAAGAAAAATACAGTTCGCTATCCTACAAATTATCATTCGTCGATGTAAGGAATAGTTATGAATACTGGCGTCTCAAGGCACATAAACACAAAAAAGATTAATATTTTACTGTTTTATTTTGACGCGGGTTGAAAGAGGTAGAATCAAATCCTCGTAAATTGAAATATATATTGATAGAGTGAATGTATTTTAGGTAAATAATAAACGTTATTTATTTGACGATTTATAGCAACTCAATATTAGCCTCTCGTATAAATATACATTAGGTGATAGATTAACCTTCGCTATTTTCTCATCCTGTGTCGAATATATTTATTTCCTGAATAATTAATCATGGCAAAAAGAACCAAAGCTGAAGCCCTGAAGACCCGGCAAGAACTGATTGAAACTGCCATCGCCCAGTTTGCGCAGCATGGCGTAAGCAAGACGACGCTCAACGACATTGCCGACGCCGCTAACGTTACGCGTGGCGCTATCTACTGGCACTTCGAGAACAAGACCCAACTGTTTAATGAGATGTGGTTGCAACAGCCTTCATTGCGGGAGTTAATCCAGGATCACTTGACTGCTGGGTTAGAGCATGACCCGTTTCAGCAATTGCGTGAAAAATTGATTGTTGGCTTGCAATATATTGCCAAAATTCCCCGCCAGCAGGCGTTGCTGAAAATCTTATATCACAAATGTGAATTTAATGATGAGATGCTGGCAGAGGGAGTGATACGCGAAAAGATGGGCTTTAATCCGCAGACTCTCCGCGAAGTATTGCAGGCATGTCAGCAACAAGGTTGTATAGCAAATAATCTCGATTTAGATGTTGTGATGATTATTATTGATGGAGCCTTCAGCGGTATTGTTCAAAACTGGTTAATGAATATGGCGGGTTATGATCTTTATAAACAAGCACCCGCACTGGTCGATAACGTATTAAGAATGTTCATGCCAGATGAAAACATAACGAAATTAATTCATCAAACGAATGAATTAAGTGTCATATAAATTCACATTCTGTCCTGAAAATTCAGTTCGTCACAGTTAACCAGTTTTAGTGGATTAACTGAGTTCATATTGCGGCATTTGTCTGTTTCTGTTGCCAGCAGTTCAATCCACTGCATCAGTAAAGTATCAAACAGAAAAACGAAGACAGCGAAAACGACGAGCCACCAATACTTGCGAATCATTACCTGAGCCTGTGCATGTTTAACCAAGTCTGGCAGGAAATATACACGAAATGAATAATCTGAAAACCAGGCTTACACTTCCTTTACTTTGCAATGAGATCGGGGTCAACTTCGCTTAACCGGCTTCGTTTTGACAGGTTGCCGGTCTTTCTTTTTTTCACTTTCGCCAGTTCTTCCGCAGAGTAATGCGACGCGACATCCAGCCGTCGAAGCCCCATTTTGATGTACTCGCTGTTGATCTCAATACCAATGAATTTTCGCCCGCTGGCGGCGGCTACGGCACCGGTAGTAAAGCTACCGGCAAACGGGTCGAGAACGATATCGCCTGGGTTGGAAGAGGCGAGAATAATGCGTTTCAGTAAGGCTTCCGGTTTTTGCGTCGGGTGATTCTCATATTCATCCATCAAATAACGCACGCGCGGAAAATCCCAGACGTTACCCGGTACTTTTTGATGATTGTAAGGCTGTGGAGGATTTTTGCGATAATCGATCAACGCGCGCTGCGATCCGGTTTTGGCTTCTACCAGAATAGCATCACCGTTGAACGTGTAGTTCTTTGCGTCTTTCACCATCATCAGGATGGGTTCGTACATGGAGCCGTAGTGTTTTTTCGCCTGCACTCCAGAACTGTCATATGACCAGACGATGCGACTTTTGATGGTAAAAAGCTTGCGGCACTGGAGATCGATAAAGGGCATGTTTTCCGTGCTGTTCATGATGTACATGCTGCCCTGCTTTTTCAGAACGCGGTGGCACTCTGCAATCACTTCAAACAGCCAGTCGATAAACAGATCTTCTTTCCAGGCTTCGATCAGACCATCAAAATTTTTACCGATGTTATACGGTGGGTCGGCAAAGATCAGATCTACACTTTCGGCGGGGATCTTTTTAAGTTCGGTTAATGCATCACCCTGGATGATGGTCTTTGCTTCATTACCAAATCGGGTCGGTTCACATCCTGTTCTCATGGTCACTCCCTTTGTGACACCTATAAAAAAGGCGCTTCCCCATGCCGAGTAGCGCCTTTTTAATCAAGCATTTAGCTAACCTGAATTAGTTCATGCCGTATTTTTTCAATTTTTTACGCAGCGTACCACGGTTGATGCCCATCATCAGCGCAGCACGGGTCTGGTTACCACGGGTGTATTGCATCACCATGTCCAACAGGGGCTGTTCTACTTCAGCCAGTACCAGCTCATAGAGGTCATTCACATCCTGACCGTTCAGTTGAGCAAAATAGTTCTTCAGTGCCTGTTTAACCGAGTCACGCAGGGGTTTTTGGGTTACCTGATCCTGAGAGTTAACGGTAGAAACGGTCAGTACGTCAGAATTTACGCGTTGTTCGAACATAGTTCTGTCAGCTCTTTATTTCTGTTTACGCAAAATTTTCGAAGTATGCCTCCAACGCCTCCAGCTGTTCGCTGGCATCCTCAATGGCGTTGAATGTGCGCCGAAACTGGTCATTTGGAGCGTGTTCCTGGAGATACCAGGAAACGTGTTTACGTGCAATTCGGTACCCTTTTGCCGGACCATAAAAGTCATGCAGTTCCCGAACGTGCGCGCAAAGCAAGCGCTTAACCTCTGCCAAAGGCTGCGGGGGCAGCAACTCCCCAGTGTCCAGATAATGCTGGATTTCCCGAAAGATCCAGGGTCTTCCCTGAGCTGCGCGGCCTATCATCAGGGCATCCGCCCCTGTATAGTCGAGCACAGCTCTGGCTTTAAGCGGGTCAGTAATGTCGCCATTCGCGATAACCGGAATGGAAACTTTCTGCTTAACTGCCCGAATACTGTCGTACTCAGCTTCTCCATTGAACAAACAGGCGCGTGTTCGGCCATGAATGGTCAGAGCCTGAATGCCACAGTCTTCAGCCAGTTGGGCAATCTCTTCGCAGTTACGGTGTTCCGGCGCCCAGCCGGTGCGAATCTTCAGGGTAACAGGAACGTCCACTGCATTGACGACCTCGGTAAGGATCGATTTAACGACATCCGGGTACTGCAAGAGGGCTGAACCTGCGAGCTTGCGATTCACTTTTTTAGCCGGGCAACCCATATTGATATCAATAATCTGGGCACCGCTTTCCACGTTAATACGTGCTGCATCCGCCATTTCTTTCGGATCGCTACCGGCAATTTGCACGGTGCGAATACCGGGTTCATCAATGTGCACCATCCGTAAACGAGATTTGTCGCTTTCCCAAACCTGTGGGTTAGAAGACATCATCTCGGATACTGTCAATCCGGCTCCCATCTCGTAGCACAACGTCCGAAAAGGTCTGTCTGTAATGCCAGCCATGGGCGCTGCGATCAGGCGATTTCTGAGCTGATATTGTCCGATGCGCATGAGTTAAGAAATGACCATACTGTGACTGCAAGGCGGCGTATATTACGCATTTTTTGCACGAGATGAAAGGCCAAACTTTGACCAATCCTCTGAGATGGATCAAAGAATTGCATTTAAAATGAGCTTAGCGCGATAATTACTCATAAAAATCATCATATTAGAAAATAGTGACTAAAATTTACACTCCAAGAAATTTGAGTAAGTTCTCAATTTTTCTTTATGAATGAAAATTTTGGCACGCAAATCTGCGTAAATAATCGGCAAATTAACGTGCCTTTTGTGACCTTGCTCGCACTTCGCCTTGCGTCACCATACGGCGATGCGAAGGTTAATTCTTACGACCGGTAATGCGGCACCACTCTTCTTTTTCCACGACCGGGTCCAGAGCGAAGCTGTCGGCATAAGCTTCACAAACGCTCTCTGCCTGGCTTGCCAGAATACCGGAAAGGCCCAGCAAGCCACCTGAAACCGGCAGGACGCTGATTAACGGTGCCAGTTCACGTAATGGGCCTGCAAGGATGTTAGCGACCACCACGTCGGCTTTCATTTCTTCTGGCTGATCTTTCGGTAAGTAGAGTTCCAGACGGTCAGAAACGCCATTACGTTCGGCGTTATCGCGGCTGGCCTGAATCGCCTGCGGGTCGATATCAATACCAATGGCTTTTGCTGCACCCAGCTTCAGCGCCGCGATAGCCAGAATGCCGGAACCGCAGCCAAAGTCGATGACCGTTTTACCGGTTAAATCGAGGCTGTCGAGCCATTGCAGGCACAGAGAGGTAGTTGGATGAGTCCCTGTACCAAACGCCAGACCTGGGTCTAACATTACGTTGACGGCGTTTTCGTCCGGCACATCACGCCAGCTTGGGCAGATCCACAGTCGTTCACCAAAGCGCATCGGGTGGAAATTATCCATCCATTCGCGCTCCCAGTCTTTATCTTCCAGTTGTTCGATTTTGTGCGCGAAGCCTGCGCCGAGCAGCGGATGATTCTCCAGAATCGCCACTACTTCATTCATGTCGGTTTCAGCATCGAACAGACCAATCACATCGGTGTCGCCCCACAGGCGCGTTTCGCCCGGCAGCGGCTCAAATACAGGCGTATCGTGGGTATCCTGAAAAGTGATAGAAACGGCACCCGCTTCCATCAGCGCATCGCTAAGTTCTTCAGCATTCGCGCCGGTAGTGTTCAGTTTCAGTTGGATCCAAGGCATGGCAAAACTCTTTATTTATCAGTAGTCAAAACGGTAGCTTGCGGGACGGATGTACCGAAACGGTTTCCGACCAGGAAAGCCAGCAAACTTAGTAGTAACGAGGGCACGATAGGGTGGAAGCCCAGGTACTGAATATTCAGCGTCGCGAGTACGGCATACAGTACGCCGCCAACGATCATCGCACTTAGCGCGCCTTTGGCGTTGGCGCGTTCCCAGTAAAGACCCAGCACCAGCGGCCACAGGAAAACGGCTTCCAGCCCACCGAAGGCCAGCAAATTCAGCCAGATGATCATTTCTGGTGGCTTCCAGGCGGCAAGCAGCAGCAACGCACCGAGAACCAACGTGATCACCGCCGACATCCGCTTCAGACGCGTCTCGTTTTGCATTTGATCCGGACGGATATTCAGATAGAGATCTTTAATGATCGTAGCGGAACTTTGCAGCAACTGGGCATTGATCGTCGACATGATCGCAGCCATAGGTGCAGCCAGGAAGATCCCGGCAGCAAACGGTGGCAGCACTTTTACCATCAACGTCGGGATCACCAGGTCCGGTACGGTGAGATCGGGGATCACCGCCCGACCTAACGCTCCGGCCAGGTGCATACCGAACATCAGGATTGCGACCACAATCGTACCGATGATGATCCCCCGATGTACGGCTTTGCTGTCTTTATAAGAGATACAGCGCACCGCAGTATGCGGCAGGCCAATCACGCCAAAACACACCAGCACCCAGAACGACGTCATAAACGCAGGTGACAGAATATCGTCAGCGCCTTGTGGCGTAACCAGTTGCGGATCGATGGTTTGCAGCGTCTCTACTGCATTGCTTAAGCCGCCAGCAGCATGGACTACGCCAATAAGCAGCACAATGGTGCCAATCAGCATCACCAACCCTTGCATGGTGTCGTTCAGCACGCTGGCGCGAAAGCCGCCAAAGGCGGTGTAGAGCGCAATGCTGATGCCAAAAATCAGCAAACCTGTTTCATAAGGGATACCCGCCGCGGTTTCCAGCAGGCGCGCACCGCCGATAAACTGCACGGTCATCGCACCAACGAACGCAACCAGCAAACTCAAACTCGCCAGCCACACCAGCAGGCGACTCTGGTAGCGGGCAAACAGCATATCGTTCAGCGTCACCGCATTGTAGCGGCGCGCGAGAATTGCGAACTTCTTGCCGAGAATACCGAGCGAAAGCCAGACCGCAGGTAGCTGAATCATTGCCAGCAATACCCAACCCAGGCCGTATTTATAAGCAGCTCCTGGCCCGCCGATAAACGAACTGGCACTGATATAGGTCGCGGTGAGCGTCATCGCCAGCACAATACCGCCCATAGAACGGCTGCCGAGGAAATACTCATTGAGGAAGGTGCCGGTGTTCCGTTTACGCATTGCATAAACTGAAATCCCGAACACCACCACCAGATAGGCGACCAGCGGTAGAATCACTTCAAGCTGCATCGTCATCCTCCAGCGGGATATCGCGATAGATAAATTTCACCATCGCCCAGCACAGTCCAATAAACAGCAGCGGCGTCAGGATGCAAGCCATCTCAAACCAGCGTGGAAAGCCGGTAAAACCGGGGGCAACGCCAGGTAAGTAAGCGGCCACTAACCATGCCGCCAGATACAAAAGGGTCAGCCCCAGCGCCCAGCGCGCCTCTTTATGGGCCTGAACAAAACGAGTGTCCACGGAAGGGGTCCTCCTCATGGGGGGATACGAGAAACGGGCAATTCTACGGCAACTCTTCAGGCAGGGAAAATAATCTGACAGAAAATTGCCATTCAGTGCTGCTGCAAAAAGTCTTCAATGTCAGTCAGTGAGGATATCCCTTCCATCGGACCTTGCCGCATTACGGCGAGCGCGCCGCTGGCGTTAGCATATTGCAGCGCCTTATGTGCCGGGAAACCTGATAAGAAAAGAGTGATAAACGTTGCGCCAAAACAGTCGCCAGCACCCGTTGGATCGATTATTTCGATATCGTGGCCTGCAACATGCTGGGCATGTAATGTACCGTTTTTTATCTTGTAATAGCTGGCTCCATGCTGGGCGCGTTTTATCGCTACATGTTTTACGCCGCCGTGTAGAAGATCGCTAACAATCTGTTCTTCTGACAGATTTTTGTGACGCGCGAAGAAAGGGAGTTCGCTTTCGCTGGGGATAAAAATATCCGTATATTCAATCAAATAATCGAGAGCCTGCGCCATTTCAGGAATACTCAGCATCTCTTTGCGAATATTGGGATCGAAAGAAACGGTGCCGCCAGCCGATTTGATCGTCGTTATTGCTTTACGCATGACATCGATCATGCGAAATGAGAACAATGATGAGCCCACAATATGCAGATGGTTACACTGTTTTAGCAGATCCTTATCAATGTGCTCGGCAGTAAACAAACCGCAGGCGCTGTTAGGGATATTAAAGACGAAATCCCGCTGCTGTGGATTTTGATAACTTACGAACGCCGTACCTGTCACGGCATTGTTCATCACGTGGATCCCATCGGTAATGACACCTTCATGACGAAGACGTTCTACAATGAGTCGGCCAAAATCATCATTACCAACACATCCGAAGAAGATGGCCCGATGGGACAGTTTTGCCACTTGAGCTGCAAAAATTGCAGGCGCACCGCTAGGAAATGGCCCGATAAACTCCCCCGGCTGAGTGAATTTTTGATGTGGGTTGCGGGACAAAAACTCGGCCAGCAATTCGCCCATAGCGCAGATAGTTATTGTCACAAAACCCCTCTCATTCCTGAAGCCTTTCGCGATTGGACCAGGTAAAGCACTCATTACTGGTATAAAGGATAACGAAATCAGCCGACTGCAATTGTTGCTGATATTGTTCGTTAATGCTGCGGCTGACGATCACATTTTCTGCCTGATGCAAATGTCCAATGGCTACCGTTGATGGCGCAGGATCGGCGGCAACGATAACCGTCTTATTCTGGGCATTATCGAAACAGAGCTGCCAGGCAGCGGCAAGTCTGGGAGCGTTGGTATTTAAAGTACCATCAGTATCCAGATGGCTGATTTCCAGAATGCTATGTGTAATGGTGAAATGCTGAAGTGCCTGTTCGAGCGGTTTTCCGGCCAATGCGGTGTCGGGGCGTAGCATTTCACTGCCAGCCAGTATTATTTCGCCATCAATAAACTGATTTGCCAGCAGCGCATGTTCGGGATCGTTGGTGATCAGACGCAGTTTTTTCACTTCGCTGAGCAAGGGAATGATCTTACGGCAGATTATGCCATGTCCAAGAAATAGCGTGTCACGATCGCGAATTAACCGTGCGCAATGTCGCGCTATTTCCATTTGTTGTGCCAGAGACAACGGCGCAATCGGTTGTATCGCTTCTGGTTCAGAGGAGAGGGGTGTCGCAATAGCACCGCCAAATGATCGCTTTAAATATCCCTGTTGCTCCAGATAACTGAGATCGCCGCGGATCGTCACGCCAGAGACACCAAGTTGCGCAGATAAGTCATCAACTTTGATTTCACCCTGGGCGGCAACAATTTCTGCAATTTTTAATCTGCGTTTCAGTAGGTTAGACGATTTTCTCGGCACGTTAACACTCTTCATTGGCCTTTAATGCGTAACACTATAGCCCCTTGTATTTTTCTTTGAAAGTTACCCTTCAATAATATCGACAATTCGAAAATAAAAGCATAGGGCAAAAATTGCAGCAAAAATAGCTTAATGCATTGAAAATAAATGAATATTTCCATATCTGTCCAAAGGCATCATTGGTTTCATTTTCAAAGTGAAAAATAAATTAAGTTATTTTTTTGTAAGTTATTTTGATGATATTCGACATGCGTCACGCTTTTTACCGCTTTTGCTGTGCTAGTTTGCTTTCAAAATGAAAGTGAAGATTCTCTTTCTTCATTTTGTAAGGTGAACGACAAATATCAGGAGCTGCGATGTACATCATTTCAAGCAAAAACATGCTGAAAAAAGCCCAGTCAGAGGGATATGCCGTCCCTGCTTTCAACATTCATAACCTTGAAACTTTACAGGTAGTTGTTGAGAGCGCTGCACAACTTCGCTCTCCCGTTATGCTGGCGGGAACACCGGGTACTTATCGTTATGGCGGCGTGGGAAGTTTGATTTCGTTAGTACAATCGCTGGCTCGCGAGTACAACCTACCGTTAGTCCTGCATCTCGATCATCATGAAGAGTGTGATGACATTTTTAACAAGGTCCGCGCAGGGATCCGTTCTGTCATGATTGATGGTTCCCATTTGCCATTTGAAGACAACATTGCGCGAGTGCAAGAAGTTACCGCCTTTTGCCATCGCTTTGATGTTAGCGTTGAGGCCGAGCTAGGGCGTCTTGGCGGTCAGGAGGACGATCTGCTGGTGGATGAAAAAGATTCAGCTTATACCTCACCAGCCGCAGCTGCAGAGTTTGTTCAACGTACCCAAATTGACTCTCTGGCGGTAGCAATAGGCACTGCACATGGTTTATATGCGCATGAACCACGTCTGGATTTTGTGCGGCTGGAACAAATTCGCCAGCTGGTGGAAATTCCGCTGGTGTTGCATGGAGCTTCAGGCCTATCGGAACAGGACGTTCAGCTCTGTATTCGCCACGGTATTTGTAAAGTAAATGTCGCGACAGAATTGAAAATTGCGTTTGCCGATGCATTAAAAGGATATTTCTACAACAATCCAGCGGCAAATGATCCTCGTCATTATATGCAGCCGGCAAAGGCCGCTATGAAGGAAGTTGTAACCCGCATTATTGGCGTCTGTGGCAGTGAAGGAAAAATTTAAGACGTTGTACCCTACAAAAACAATGAGGATTGTTTATGAAAAATATTAAATTACTTGGTTCCGCTATGATGGTGAGCCTGGCATTGTTCTCGCAAAGTTCATTGGCAAAAGAGTATAAAATTGGAGCTTCATTATTAACACAGCAACACCCTTTTTATATCGACCTCGCAAATGCAATGAAAGAAGAGGCGAAAAAAGACAATGTCAATTTAAGTGTCTCTATTGCCAATCAGGATTTAAACAAACAGCTTTCTGATGTTGAGGATTTTATTACTAAAAAGGTAGATGCCATTATTATCTCTCCGGTCGATTCGAAAGGTGTCCAGGCAGCGATAATTAAAGCCGATAAGGCTGGTATTCCCGTTATCACCGTTGACGTTGCCGCGGAAGGCGTTCCGGTCGTATCGCATGTTGCGACCGATAATTACGCGGGAGGCGTTGAAGCTGGTAAGTTAATGGGCAAACTTTTGAATGGTAAAGGTACTGTAGCCATTATTTCTTATCCGGCACTACAATCGGTGGTTGCGCGCGTTGATGGTTTTAAGAAAGGGTTAAGCGAGACACCGGATATTAAAATTGTTGCTGAACAGCCTGGTATAACGCGGGCTGAAGCGTTAACGACTGCGCAAAACATTATGCAGGCCAACGCCAACCTGAATGGTCTGTTTGGCTTTGGTGATGATGCGGCGCTGGCGGCGGTTATAGCGGCGAAATCTGCGCATAACGACAACATCAAAATCATTGGTTTTGATGGTATGAAAGAAGCGCGAGATGCCGTTGATAGTGAAAAAACGTTTGCGGCCGTGATTCGGCAATATCCCGATCAAATGGGTGCTAAAGCCATTGATGCCGCTGTTGATCACCTCAATGGTAAACCGGTAGAGAAAATGATCCCGGTACAACCCGGCGTTTATACAGGTAAATAATAAACATCTTCATTTCACAACAAAACGTTATCGACGTTTTGTTGTGACACCGAGGTCATTATGACGGATGTTATTCTTGATGTTTCGCATATTGCGAAGACATTTGGTCATGTTCAGGCATTAAAAGATATTACACTCTCTTTACGTAAAGGGCGGGTACATACTTTATTAGGTGAGAATGGTGCCGGTAAATCGACATTAATGAAAATATTGGCCGGTGTTTATCCGCCAACCCAGGGAACAATAAAACTACGTGGTGAAACTATCACAATTAATAATCCGCAGCATTCACGTCAGTTAGGGATTGCTATTATTTTTCAGGAACTGAGCCTGAGTAATAATATGACAGTGGCGGAAAATATTTATGCCAATAATGAACCGCGACGTTTTGGCATTATTAACGATAAAAAAATGCTCGCAGATTGCCAGAATCTCCTCGCGGAACTGGGCATCCCACTGGATCCGCTGGAAATGGTCGGCAATATGTCGATGGCACATAGGCAACTGGTAGAAATTGCCAAAGCCTTAAGCTATGCAGCAGATGTCGTGATTATGGATGAACCGACATCTTCGCTAAGTGATAATGAAGCAGAGATTCTGTTTAACATTATTGAGAAATTAAAGCAGCGAGGTTGTGCGGTTATTTATATCTCTCATCGCATGGATGAAATTATGCGGATTTCAGATGATATTTCGGTGATCCGCGACGGTGAGTATATCGCTACGCATGAAAAGAAAAACAGTGATATCCAGCATTTGATTGCCCAAATGGTTGGTCGGGAAATGAAAAACATTTGGCCAGCACGTCTTGGGGAAAAGCCGGATGAAAATGTTCCTGCAAAACTGGAAGTAAAAAACCTTTCCCATCCTTCGCTTTTTAAAGAGGTCAGTTTCGCTGTGCGTCCGGGGGAAGTCCTCGGATTTTTTGGCCTGGTGGGGGCCGGGCGTTCCGATGTGATGAAGGCGCTATTTGGCCTCGTTTCGTATCACGGGACAGTGTTGATCGATGGTAAGGAAGTCAGGATCGCTAATCCCAAACAGGCTATTGATCATGGCATTGCTTTTGTGACCGAAAACCGCAAGGAAGAAGGGTTAGTGCTGATGCACGACGTCAATATGAACACGCACCATGTGGCGTTTCAATATAACGCTTCGCGGATGGGACTCATCAATCACCGACAAGAAGAGGCGAAGACGCTGCAATCTATTGCCAGAATGAATACTAAAGTGAGTTCTGTACATCAGGCTGTGGGGGCGCTAAGCGGCGGTAATCAACAGAAAATCGTGTTATCGAAGTGGCTGGAGAAAACCCCACGTATTTTATTGCTCGATGAGCCTACGCGCGGAGTGGATGTCGGCGCAAAATTTGAAATCTATCACGTGATACGTCAACTGGCTGCGGCAGGAACAGCAATTATTCTGGTGTCCTCTGAACTGCCTGAAGTCATGGCACTTAGCGATCGTCTGGTGGTAATGCGTAATAAAACGATTGCCGATATTTATTCATGTGAAAATTTAACGCAGACACAGGTAATGACCGCTGCAACAGGAGTACGTTAAATGACAGAGAAAACTCTTGCCAGTCCGAAACCTTCGGAAATTCCCATTGCAAATAATTTTAAAAAAGTCTTCAGGCAATATGGCGGTATCCTCAGTGGAATGGTGGTGTTAATCATTCTGTTCAGTTTTATTAATGACAGTTTTTTTACTGCCAATAACATTACTAATATTATTCTTCAGGTTTCGATAATTGCAATTACCGCCTATGGAATGACTTATGTACTTTTGCTTGGCGATATTGATTTATCAGTCGGTTCAACCATTGCATTGATTGGCACATTTGCTGCGCTTGGGGCTTCATGGGGAATTCCATTTATTTTATTGGTCCCATTATCCATTATTGCAGCCCTGGCTCTGGGGATGATAAATGGTGGCTTGACGGCTATAGCGGGTATCCCTTCGTTTATTGTCACCGTTGCTACAATGGGGATCTTCCGTGGTATCGCTTATATAGTGACCGATGGTATGCCCATCATGATTAAAGATGATGCCTTTCTGGCGCTGGGGAATGGAGAATTTCTCTATATACCTATTCCTATCTGGATATTAATCATCTTATTGCTGATTAACCACTTCATTCTTACTAAAACAACCTTTGGACGAAAAATTTATATCACTGGTGGTAATAAAGAAGCGGCAGTTTATTCAGGGATAAATGTCACCCGCTTGAAAATTAAAGTCTTTATGATTACAGCCGTGCTGGCAGGTATCAGCGGGATGATCCTCGCCTCACGCCTCTATTCCGGGCAACCGAATTCCGCGTTGAGCTACGAACTGGATGCTATTGCCGCGGCTGTACTGGGAGGCACCAGCCTGAACGGCGGCTATGGAACGGTGGTGGGGACGGTAATCGGGGCATTAACCATCGGCGTTATTAATAATGGCATGAACTTAATGAATGTTCCCTATTTCTATCAGATGGTGGTTAAAGGATTAGTCATTCTTGTAGCCGTTTATTTTGACGTAAGAAATAAAAGAAAACGTAGCTAATCATTTCAAGGAATTAATTATATGAGTAAGGTCTTCACAATTGGAGAAATTCTGGTTGAAATTATGGCGAGTAAAATCGGCCAGCCATTTGATCAACCCGGAATTTGGAACGGTCCTTATCCCAGTGGCGCGCCCGCTATTTTTATCGATCAAGTGACACGTCTTGGCGTTCCGTGCGGCATCATTAGCTGTGTGGGGAATGATGGCTTTGGTGATATTAATATACATCGTTTGGCTGCTGATGGTGTGGATATTAGGGGGATTTCAGTCTTACCTCTGGAAGCCACCGGTAGCGCCTTTGTTACTTATCATAACTCTGGCGATCGTGATTTTATTTTTAATATCAAGAATGCCGCTTGCGGTAAATTATCGGCGCAGCATGTTGATGAAAATATTCTGAAGGACTGTACCCATTTTCATATTATGGGTTCATCCCTGTTTTCATTCCATATGGTAGACGCAGTAAAAAAAGCAGTAACCATCGTTAAAGCAAATGGTGGCGTTATTTCTTTCGACCCTAATATTCGTAAAGAGATGCTCGATATTCCAGAAATGCGTGACGCCCTCCACTTTGTTCTTGAGTTAACAGATATCTATATGCCCAGCGAGGGAGAAGTGTTGCTCTTGTCGCCACACTCGACACCGGAGCGTGCAATCGCTGGTTTTCTTGAAGAAGGTGTTAAAGAGGTGATTGTGAAGCGCGGCAATCAAGGTGCCAGTTACTACTCCGCGAATGAGCAGTTTCATGTTGAGAGCTATCCGGTGGAAGAAGTTGACCCGACCGGTGCGGGAGACTGCTTTGGTGGCGCGTGGATTGCCTGCCGCCAGCTAGGGTTTGACGCCCATCGGGCATTACAATATGCCAACGCCTGCGGTGCACTGGCGGTAACCCGACGTGGCCCAATGGAGGGAACGTCTCGCCTTGCGGAAATCGAAGCGTTCATCCAGCGCCATGACATGTCCATTCGGGAAGCAGCACAATGAAAAACGAAATTTGGTCGTGGATTGGCGATCTCTCGCAGGTTGCCGGAATTAAACACTATGAGTTACGCAGTGGCAGATCAAAGGGGACAGAAGCGTTTGATGTCCGTACTGGTGCGGGATTGGCATTTACGGTGGTAAAAGATCGCGCGCTGGATATTGCATGGGCCAGCTACAAGGACACTGCGCTCTCTTTTATCACCCCCAACGGCATTGTCGCCCCCGCTTTTTTTGAGTCTCAGGGCAACGGGTTTTTACGTAGCTTCTACGCGGGGTTACTGACTACCTGCAGACTTAGCTACATTGGCACGCCCTGTGAGGATAACGGAGAAACGCTGGGGTTACACGGGCGTTTGGCTGCGACTCCAGCAGAAGAGGTGGGGTATCGCACAGAACGGACCGACGACGGCATTGAATTTGTCATCAATGGCAAAGTACGGGAAACACGATTGTTCGGTGAAAATCTGACGCTGGAAAGGACCATTCGCTGCCGTTATGGCGAAAATGTGCTGCGCATTGAAGACAAGGTGACTAATCATGGTTTCACCCGCCAGCCGCTGCAAATTCTTTATCACTTTAATTACGGCTGGCCTTTATTATCGCCACAGGCAGAAATCTTGCTGTCGGCTAAAAGCGTAACGCCACGAACCCCGCATGCGGCGGAAGGGTTAACCAGTCATCTGGAGATTTGTACCCCACAGCCCGGTTTTGACGAGCAGGTTTACTATCTCACGTTGAATAGCGACAGTCAGGGGATGAGTAAAGTTGCGCTGGTGAACGCCGAACTGGGGTGGGGAATTTACGAGAAATTCGACACCATGCAGCTACCCAACTTTATCCAGTGGAAAAATTTAGGCGCGGGTGAATATGTTATGGGGCTGGAGGTCAGCAATAGTTTTCCTGACGGTCGTGATAAAGAACGAGCGCAGGGGCGTCTGCCCTTTATAGAGCCAGGGGAAACAAAGACATACTGCTTTGAGCTGGGAATTGTTGATGGCGATGCTGAAATTAGCGCGTTGAAAGCGGAAATTGCAAGCTACCGTTAGCTAACGGCAATAAAAACGCCGGGCAGCGTTAACAGGCCCGGCGTTGATTACGTTCTTTGCTAAGCGCGATGAAAACACCGCGCGTCACAAATTATTTTTCCTGAAGACCGAGTTTTTTCTCCAGATAGTGGATGTTAGTGCCACCATGCTGGAAGTTCTCGTCATTCATGATGCGGATCTGCAGATCAACGTTGGTTTTGATACCGTCGATGATCAGCTCCTGCAGCGCATTCTTCATGCGGGCAATCGCCACGTCACGGTTTTCACCGTAGCAAATCAGCTTACCGATCATTGAGTCATAGTACGGCGGTACGGTGTAGCCCGCGTAGATATGAGACTCCCAACGCACGCCAAAACCGCCAGGTGCATGGAAACGGGTGATTTTGCCCGGGCTTGGCAGGAAGGTGTTAGGATCCTCGGCGTTAATACGGCATTCCACCGCATGGCCGCGAACGTGAACTTCTTCTTGCTTGATCGACAGCGGTTGACCAGCAGCAATACGCAGTTGTTCTTTGATCAGGTCAACACCGGTGATCATTTCAGTAACCGGGTGTTCTACCTGAATACGGGTGTTCATTTCGATGAAATAGAACTCGCCGTTTTCGAACAGAAACTCGAAAGTACCTGCACCGCGATAGCCGATATCAACACACGCTTTAGCACAACGTTCACCGATGTAGCGACGCAGTTCCGGGGTAATGCCCGGTGCTGGCGCTTCTTCGACCACTTTCTGGTGACGACGCTGCATAGAGCAGTCACGTTCCGCCAGATAGATAGCGTTGCCCTGACCGTCCGCCAGTACCTGGATCTCGACGTGGCGAGGATTTTCCAGGTATTTCTCCATGTAAACCATGTCGTTATTGAAAGCAGCTTTCGCTTCCGCACGGGTCATGGAGATGGATTGTGCCAGTTCAGCGTCGCCGCGTACTACACGCATACCACGACCGCCGCCGCCGCCGGAGGCTTTGATAATCACCGGGTAACCAATGCGTTTTGCAATGGCGCGGTTTTTATCCATATCGTCGCCCAGCGGGCCGTCAGAACCTGGTACGCAAGGAACGCCCGCTTTTTTCATCGCGGCGATTGCGGATACTTTGTCACCCATCAGGCGAATGGTGTCTGCTTTCGGGCCGATGAAGATAAAGCCGGAGCGTTCAACCTGCTCGGCAAAATTGGCGTTCTCGGAGAGGAAGCCGTAACCCGGATGGATTGCTACTGCGCCGGTGATTTCAGCGGCGCTGATGATTGCCGGGATGTTCAGATAACTTTTTACTGACGGAGCAGGGCCGATACAGACCGTTTCGTCTGCCAGTAATACGTGTTTTAGATCGCGATCCGCACTGGAGTGCACAGCGACAGTCTTGATGCCCAGTTCTTTACAGGCACGAAGAATACGCAATGCAATCTCGCCGCGGTTGGCAATAACAATTTTATCCAGCATGTTCGCCTCGTTACTCGATGACGACCAGCGGCTCGTCAAATTCTACCGGTTGTCCACTTTCGACCAGAATTGCTTTCACGGTACCGGATTTGTCCGCTTCGATCTGGTTCATCATTTTCATGGCTTCAACGATGCACAGGGTATCGCCCACGTTGACTTTCTGACCCACTTCGATGAACGCTTTTGCGTCCGGGCTTGGGGTGCGGTAGAAAGTACCAACCATCGGGGAACGTACGATGTGACCACTGATTTCCGCTGCTGCTGGCGCTTCCATGGAAGGAACGGTCGCCGGAGCGGCTGCGTTAGATTGAGCTGGCTGCTGCATCATTGGTGCAGCGTAAGCTTGTTGCATCACAGGGAAACTTGCGGCAGGAGCTGCACGGCTGATGCGTACTGACTCTTCGCCTTCGGAGATTTCCAGTTCGGAGATGCCTGATTCTTCAACCAGCTCGATCAGTTTTTTAATCTTACGAATATCCATGAGTGGGTTCCGTACTCTTTGTTTAGTGTGATTGTGACAGGCGTTTCACCGCCGTCTGTAAAGCGTATGCCCCGACAGCTGTATGCATAGCGATAAATTCCAGCAGGCCGGGACGCCGGTCTATTTTGCCCCAGAGTGTCAATGTTAGACTTGACGGACATTGTGCAGCGATCTGCTGCTATCCTCCGGCAAAAAACAAAATATACCTTCGTTGCGCCAATGTCACCTTTTCCGCAGCGCAAAAACTGCGTCAGGGAGAACGAGGTCGCACATTATAACGATTTCGTAGCAATTGGCAGCTAAATACTGGTCTTATCAGGGAAGATAATCAACAGCTAACATGTAAATAACCTTCAACACCGTGTAATTTGCAACAAGCCGCACAATTCACGAAATTAGCGCCATCATCGACGGAACTTCTTATAACGTAAGGCTAAAAGTTGTAAAGCCAGCCCTGCGAAGATGAGGGGCTGCAATGAGATAATCTTCACAGACCACAAATAATGTAGGGATGCCAGGATCGCGACAAGATAGACGACATTACGCAGCGGTTGCTGGGGATTGCCCAATTTTCACTGCATCGTCTGGATAAACGTGAATGCTAAAGCGCGCAAAATCAACAAACTGACAATGCTCAGCATCAAATACGTTCGAGTGGTTAATTTGTAGGCAAATAAAATCAGATTATTCACCCCATGGTACCAGAAATCAGTAACAGGTTAAGCGTAGCGTCGCCCAGGCAAAGCACCATAAACCTAACAGGCGACGGAGGCGTATCAATAATGGCTGTTTAGTGGAGTAACAGTGCGCATCAATTTATGGTCAGTCGAAATCATGACTTTCCAGTTTGGATGATGTTGTACAACTTCATGACCAAGATGTTCGACAAAAGCTGTCCGGCTAACCGCTTTTCCCGTTAACCGATTGAATAATGATTTCAAAATGAGTTCCCTCTCTTATTATTCCCTGCTAAATGGTTAGTTAACCTTCACCAGCGTGCGACCCTGGATCTGGTTATTAATGATGGCCTCGGCAAATTTCGGTGCCTCTGCCAGAGATATCTCTTTTGCCGCTTGGGTATAGAATGATTCCGGTAAATCGGCGACCAGTCGCTGCCAGGCTTGTGCGCGGCGTGCTGGTGGCGTCATCACTGAATCCACCCCCTGTAAACGGACATTACGCAGAATAAATGGCATGACCGTGGTTGGCAGAGTAAAACCACCCGCCAGACCACAGGCCGCCACGCAGCCGCCGTAATTCATTTGCGCCAGCACTTTCGCCAGCACTTTGTCGCCAACGGTGTCAATTGCCCCAGCCCAGAGTTGTTTTTCCAGAGGACGGGATTCGGCAAACTCATCGCGAGGGAGAATACGGCTGGCACCTAAACTTTTCAGATATTCATGGGTACTTTCGCGACCGGAAACGGCAACGACCTGATAACCCAACCTATGCAGCAGCGCCACGGCGGTACTGCCGACGCCACCACTGGCACCCGTTACGACAATCTCGCCGTCCTGCGGGCGAACACCGGCATCTTCCAGCGCCATCACACACAGCATGGCGGTAAAACCGGCAGTACCGATAATCATTGCTTTACGCGCGTCCAGCCCTTGCGGCATGGCAACCAGCCAGTCACCTTTCACTCGCGCCTGCTCCGCCAGCCCACCCCAGTGGTTTTCACCAACGCCCCAGCCAGTGAGTAATACGTCCTGACCGGCATGAAAACGCGGATCTTCGCTGGTGCGTACAGTTCCGGCAAAATCGATCCCAGGAATCATCGGAAAATTACGGATGATTTTTCCCTTACCGGTAATTGCCAGCGCATCTTTGTAGTTCAGGCTCGACCAGTGAACATCAACCGTGACATCGCCCTCCGGCAGGCGACTTTCGTCCAGAGTCTGTACCGATGCGAGAGTTTTGCCGTCCTGCTGTTCTAAAAGTAACGCCTGCATAAGTGGTCCTCATGTGCATGATGGATTGGAAAATAATTTCTGAAGACTATACTCGCTAATGGAAAAGCAAAGCCGATGAAGCGCAATAAATTGCGAGATAAATCTGATTTGCTAGTATGCCCGCTTCCTCACTATCGGAGTTAACACAAGGATGAGATTAACGACGAAATTTTCGGCCTTTGTTACGCTGCTCACCGGGTTAACAATTTTTGTGACTTTGTTGGGCTGTTCGCTAAGTTTCTACAACGCCATTCAGTATAAGTTTAGTCATCGCGTTCAGGCGGTGGCGACGGCGATTGATACCCACCTTGTGTCGAATGACTTCAGCGCATTAAGGCCACAAATTACCGAATTAATGATGTCAGCAGATATCGTTCGTGTAGACCTGCTGCATGGTGATAAACAGGTTTATACCCTCGCCAGAAATGGTAGTTATCGTCCGGTTGGCACCAGCGATCTGTTTCGCGAACTGAGCGTTCCGTTGATAAAGCATCCGGGGATGTCGCTGCGTCTGGTTTATCAGGATCCGATGGGCAACTATTTCCATTCGTTGATGACCACCGCGCCGCTCACGGGGGCGATTGGCTTTATCATTCTTATGCTCTTCCTGGCGGTACGCTGGTTACAACGGCAACTTGCCGGGCAAGAATTGCTGGAAACCCGGGCTACTCGTATCTTAAACGGTGAGCGTGGCTCTAATGTGTTGGGAACCATCTATGAATGGCCGCCCAGAACCAGCAGTGCGCTGGATACGCTGCTTCGTGAAATTCAGAACGCACGCGAACAACACAGCCGTCTTGATACGCTGATCCGCTCTTATGCCGCCCAGGACGTGAAAACCGGCCTCAATAACCGACTCTTTTTCGATAATCAGTTAGCAACGTTACTGGAAGATCAGGAGAAAGTAGGTACCCACGGGATCGTGATGATGATTCGTCTGCCGGATTTTAATATGTTGAGTGATACCTGGGGGCACAGCCAGGTTGAAGAACAGTTCTTCACTCTGACGAATCTGCTGTCGACATTTATGATGCGCTACCCTGGCGCACTGCTGGCGCGTTACCACCGTAGTGATTTTGCTGCGCTGTTGCCGCACCGGACGTTAAAAGAGGCAGAGAGCATAGCCAGTCAGTTAATCAAAGCCGTCGATACCTTGCCGAACAATAAAATGCTCGATCGCGACGATATGATCCACATTGGTATCTGTGCCTGGCGTAGTGGTCAGGATACCGAGCAGGTAATGGAACATGCAGAGTCTGCCACGCGTAATGCGGGATTGCAGGGCGGCAATAGCTGGGCTATTTACGATGACTCGTTGCCTGAAAAAGGACGCGGTAATGTTCGCTGGCGTACGCTTATCGAGCAAATGCTCAGTCGCGGCGGCCCGCGCCTTTATCAAAAACCGGCGGTTACTCGCGAAGGCCAGGTTCATCATCGCGAACTCATGTGCCGCATCTTCGATGGTAATGAAGAGGTTAGCTCGGCTGAGTATATGCCGATGGTCTTGCAGTTTGGCTTATCGGAAGAGTATGACCGCCTGCAAATCAGCCGTCTGATTCCACTATTGCGTTACTGGCCGGAGGAAAATCTGGCGATTCAGGTTACCGTTGAGTCGCTGATTCGCCCGCGTTTTCAGCGTTGGCTGCGAGATACGTTAATGCAATGTGAAAGATCGCAACGAAAACGCATAATTATTGAACTTGCAGAGGCCGATGTAGGTCAACATATCAGTCGTTTACAACCTGTTATTCGTTTAGTGAATGCTTTAGGGGTACGGGTAGCCGTCAACCAGGCTGGTTTGACGCTGGTAAGCACCAGTTGGATCAAAGAACTTAATGTTGAGTTACTCAAGCTCCATCCGGGGCTGGTCAGAAACATTGAGAAGCGAACGGAGAATCAGCTGCTGGTTCAAAGCCTGGTGGAAGCCTGCTCCGGGACCAGCACCCAGGTTTACGCCACCGGCGTGCGTTCGCGAAGCGAGTGGCAGACCCTGATTCAGCGCGGTGTTACAGGTGGGCAAGGGGATTTTTTCGCGTCCTCACAGCCACTTGATACTAACGTGAAAAAATATTCACAAAGATACTCGGTTTAACCTGCCGTTTAATCCGTTTTCACGTAGAATAACGCGCGCTGCGTCTCATGGGAGTGTGCTTGTCTGCTCGCCAGATTGTTGCAGCACATATGCAGATGAATGACCTTACGCGGTTGCAAACAGGCGAGGAATGCTGCTGATGCATTAAGCCTTTCTGGACTCAGGCAGAGATTTGTAACAAAGGAAACGAACTGCACTAATTTTCACCGTAGCAGATGATTTTTGCGCCTTGTCGCTGCTGCGTGTGGTTGGTAAAGTAAGCGGATTTTCTTTTCCGCCCCAGCTTTCAGGATTATCCCTTAGTATGTTGAAAAAATTTCGTGGCATGTTTTCCAATGACTTGTCCATTGACCTGGGTACTGCGAATACCCTCATTTATGTAAAAGGACAAGGCATCGTATTGAATGAGCCTTCCGTGGTGGCCATTCGTCAGGATCGTGCCGGTTCACCGAAAAGCGTAGCTGCAGTAGGTCATGACGCGAAGCAGATGCTGGGCCGTACGCCGGGCAATATTGCTGCTATTCGCCCAATGAAAGACGGCGTTATCGCCGACTTCTTCGTGACTGAAAAAATGCTCCAGCACTTCATCAAACAAGTGCACAGCAACAGCTTTATGCGTCCAAGCCCGCGCGTTCTGGTTTGTGTGCCGGTTGGCGCAACCCAGGTTGAACGCCGCGCAATTCGTGAATCCGCGCAGGGCGCTGGTGCCCGTGAAGTCTTCCTGATTGAAGAACCGATGGCTGCCGCAATTGGTGCTGGCCTCCCGGTTTCTGAAGCGACCGGTTCTATGGTGGTTGATATCGGTGGTGGTACCACTGAAGTTGCTGTTATCTCCTTGAACGGCGTGGTTTACTCCTCTTCCGTGCGCATTGGTGGTGACCGTTTTGATGAAGCTATCATCAACTATGTGCGTCGTAATTACGGTTCTCTGATCGGTGAAGCCACCGCAGAACGTATCAAGCATGAAATCGGTTCGGCTTACCCGGGCGATGAAGTCCGTGAAATCGAAGTTCGTGGCCGTAACCTGGCAGAAGGTGTTCCACGCGGTTTTACCCTGAACTCCAACGAAATCCTCGAAGCACTGCAGGAACCGCTGACCGGTATTGTGAGCGCAGTAATGGTTGCACTGGAACAGTGTCCGCCGGAACTGGCTTCCGACATCTCCGAGCGCGGCATGGTGCTCACCGGTGGTGGCGCACTGCTGCGTAACCTTGACCGTTTGTTAATGGAAGAAACCGGCATTCCAGTCGTTGTTGCTGAAGACCCGCTGACCTGTGTGGCGCGCGGTGGCGGCAAAGCACTGGAAATGATCGACATGCACGGCGGCGACCTGTTCAGCGAAGAGTAATCGGATACAGGCAGGGGAAGCGTCTGTTTACCCTGCCTGGTCTGATACGAGAATACGCATAACTTATGAAGCCAATTTTTAGCCGTGGCCCGTCGCTACAGATTCGCCTTATTCTGGCGGTGCTGGTGGCGCTCGGCATTATTATTGCCGACAGCCGCCTGGGGACGTTCAGTCAAATCCGTACTTATATGGATACCGCCGTCAGTCCTTTCTACTTTGTTTCCAATGCTCCTCGTGAATTGCTGGATGGCGTATCGCAGACGCTGGCCTCGCGTGACCAACTAGAACTTGAAAACCGGGCGTTACGTCAGGAACTGTTGCTGAAAAACAGTGAACTGCTGATGCTTGGACAGTACAAACAGGAGAACGCGCGTCTGCGCGAGCTGCTGGGTTCCCCGCTGCGTCAGGATGAGCAGAAAATGGTGACTCAGGTTATCTCTACGGTTAACGATCCTTATAGCGATCAAGTTGTTATCGATAAAGGTAGCGTTAATGGCGTTTATGAAGGCCAGCCGGTCATCAGCGACAAAGGTGTTGTTGGTCAGGTGGTGGCCGTCGCTAAACTGACCAGTCGCGTGCTGCTGATTTGTGATGCGACCCACGCGCTGCCAATCCAGGTACTGCGCAACGATATCCGCGTAATTGCAGCCGGTAACGGTTGTACGGATGATTTGCAGCTTGAGCATCTGCCAGCGAATACGGATATTCGTGTTGGTGATGTGCTGGTGACTTCCGGTCTGGGCGGTCGTTTCCCGGAAGGCTATCCGGTGGCGGTTGTCTCTTCCGTAAAACTCGATACCCAGCGCGCTTATACTGTGATTCAGGCGCGTCCGACTGCGGGACTGCAACGTTTGCGTTATCTGCTGCTGCTGTGGGGCGCGGATCGTAACGGCGCTAACCCGATGACGCCGGAAGAGGTGCATCGTGTTGCTAATGAACGTCTGATGCAGATGATGCCGCAGGTATTGCCTTCGCCAGACGCGATGGGGCCAAAGTTACCCGAACCGGCAACGGGGATCGCTCAGCCGACTCCGCAGCAACCGGCGACAGGAAATGCAGCTACTGCGCCTGCTGCGCCGACACAGCCTGCTGCTAATCGCTCTCCACAAAGGGCTACGCCGCCGCAAAGTGGTGCTCAACCGCCTGCGCGTGCGCCGGGAGGGCAATAGTGGCGAGCTATCGTAGCCAGGGACGCTGGGTAATCTGGCTCTCTTTCCTCATTGCGCTGTTGCTGCAAATCATGCCCTGGCCGGACAACCTGATTGTTTTCCGGCCAAACTGGGTGTTGCTTATTCTGTTGTATTGGATCCTGGCCTTGCCCCATCGCGTAAATGTGGGCACAGGTTTTGTGATGGGTGCCATACTGGATCTGATTAGCGGCTCGACGCTTGGCGTACGCGTGTTGGCGATGAGCATCATTGCTTACCTGGTGGCGCTGAAATATCAGCTTTTCCGCAACCTCGCATTATGGCAGCAGGCGCTGGTCGTCATGTTGCTTTCGCTGGTGGTGGATATTATTGTTTTCTGGGCAGAGTTTTTAGTGATTAACGTCTCTTTCAGACCGGAAGTGTTCTGGAGTAGTGTAGTCAATGGAGTGCTCTGGCCGTGGATTTTCTTGCTGATGCGTAAAGTCCGTCAGCAGTTTGCAGTGCAATAAAGGTTTCTATGACTTCTCTGTATTTAGCTTCCGGTTCTCCGCGTCGTCAGGAGTTACTTGCGCAACTTGGCGTGACCTTTGAACGTATTGTTACGGGCATTGAGGAGCAGCGTCAGCCGCAGGAGAGCGCGCAGCAATATGTTGTGCGTCTGGCGCGCGAGAAAGCACAGGCGGGTGTCACGCACACGGCGCAGGATCTCCCGGTGCTGGGTGCGGATACTATCGTTATCCTGAATGGAGAAGTGCTGGAGAAACCGCGCGACGCAGAACATGCGGCGCAGATGTTGCGCAAATTATCGGGCCAGACCCATCAGGTGATGACGGCAGTGGCGTTGGCCGACAGTCAGCACATTCTCGATTGCCTGGTGGTCACCGATGTGACTTTCAGAACGTTAACAGACGAAGACATCGCGGGCTATGTCGCCAGCGGAGAACCGTTAGATAAAGCAGGTGCATACGGTATTCAGGGGTTGGGTGGCTGTTTTGTCAGGAAGATAAATGGCAGCTACCACGCCGTAGTCGGCTTACCGCTGGTTGAAACGTATGAATTATTAAGTAATTTTAACGCACTGCGTGAGAAAAGGGATAAACATGACGGCTGAATTGTTGGTAAACGTAACGCCTTCGGAAACGCGAGTGGCGTATATTGATGGCGGTATTCTGCAGGAAATTCATATTGAACGTGAGGCGCGACGCGGAATAGTAGGCAATATCTACAAGGGTCGTGTAAGTCGTGTACTTCCGGGTATGCAGGCGGCTTTTGTAGATATTGGGCTGGATAAAGCCGCGTTTCTTCATGCATCCGATATCATGCCGCACACTGAATGTGTGGCGGGTGAAGAACAAAAGCAATTCACGGTGCGCGACATCTCGGAACTGGTCCGTCAGGGGCAAGATCTGATGGTGCAGGTGGTGAAAGATCCGCTTGGTACTAAAGGTGCGCGCCTGACCACCGATATCACTCTGCCATCTCGCTATCTGGTTTTTATGCCAGGTGCTTCTCATGTTGGGGTTTCCCAACGTATCGAAAGCGAATCCGAACGTGAACGCCTGAAAAAAGTGGTCGCGGAGTATTGCGACGAGCAGGGCGGGTTTATCATCCGTACTGCAGCGGAAGGTGTTGGTGAGGCTGAACTGGCCTCCGATGCCGCTTATCTGAAACGTGTCTGGACCAAAGTCATGGAGCGTAAAAAGCGCCCGCAGACCCGTTATCAGCTGTATGGCGAACTGGCGTTGGCGCAGCGTGTTCTGCGTGATTTCGCTGACGCCGAGCTGGACCGCATTCGCGTTGACTCGCGCCTGACTTACGAAGCATTGCTGGAGTTTACTTCGGAGTACATTCCCGAGATGACAAGCAAGCTGGAGCATTACACCGGACGCCAGCCGATTTTCGATCTCTTTGATGTCGAAAACGAAATCCAGCGAGCGCTGGAACGCAAAGTAGAACTGAAATCCGGTGGTTATCTGATTATCGACCAGACCGAAGCGATGACCACCGTGGACATCAATACCGGAGCGTTTGTCGGTCATCGCAATCTGGACGACACCATCTTCAATACCAATATTGAAGCGACGCAGGCTATTGCTCGCCAGTTACGGTTGCGTAACCTGGGCGGGATCATCATTATTGATTTCATCGATATGAATAATGAAGATCACCGTCGCCGCGTACTGCATTCGCTGGAACAAGCGTTGAGCAAAGACCGGGTGAAAACCAGCGTTAATGGTTTTTCGGCGCTGGGGCTGGTGGAGATGACGCGTAAACGCACTCGCGAAAGCATTGAGCACGTACTATGTAACGAATGCCCAACCTGTCACGGTCGCGGAACGGTGAAAACCGTGGAAACGGTATGCTATGAAATCATGCGCGAGATTGTTCGTGTACACCATGCTTACGATTCCGACCGTTTCCTGGTCTATGCTTCTCCGGCAGTAGCCGAAGCCTTGAAAGGCGAAGAGTCACACTCGCTGGCGGAAGTGGAAATTTTCGTTGGCAAACAGGTTAAAGTACAAATTGAACCGCTCTATAACCAGGAGCAGTTTGACGTCGTAATGATGTAAACAGATGCTGGGCCGCCATCCGGCAAAGGGTTTTTGAGTCACATTTTTAGCAGACAAGGAGTGACGGGTGAGGCGATTGCCGGGGATTTTACTGCTTACTGGAGCCGCGCTCGTTGTGATCGCTGCCCTGCTGGTTAGCGGCCTGCGTATTGCTTTACCGCATCTTGACGCCTGGCGTCCGGAAATCCTTAACAAAATAGAATCCGCGACTGGCATGCCGGTTGAAGCCAGTCAGCTCTCAGCCAGCTGGCAGAATTTTGGCCCGACGCTTGAAGCGCACGACATCCGTGCAGAACTAAAAGATGGCGGCGAATTTTCGGTTAAACGCGTTACTCTGGCGCTGGATGTTTGGCAAAGCCTGTTACATATGCGCTGGCAGTTTCGTGATCTCACTTTCTGGCAGCTGCGCTTTCGCACCAACACTCCTATCACCAGCGGTGGTGGTAATGATAGCCTGGAAGCCAGTCACATCAGCGATCTGTTTCTTCGTCAATTCGACCATTTCGATCTCCGCGACAGTGAAGTCAGTTTCCTGACGCCATCCGGTCAGCGCGCCGAGCTGGCGATCCCACAACTCACCTGGCTGAACGATCCACGTCGACACCGTGCGGAAGGCCTGGTAAGCCTCTCCAGCCTTACCGGACAGCACGGCGTGATGCAGGTGCGCATGGATTTGCGCGATGATGAGGGGTTGTTAAGCAATGGTCGCGTCTGGCTCCAGGCGGATGACATCGACCTGAAGCCGTGGCTCGGTAAATGGATGCAGGACAATATTGCGCTGGAAACGGCACAGTTCTCCCTTGAAGGCTGGATGACGATCGACAAAGGCGATGTAACCGGCGGTGACGTCTGGCTGAAACAGGGCGGTGCCAGCTGGTTGGGCGAGAAGCAAACGCATACGCTGTCGGTGGATAATCTTACCGCGCATATTACGCGTGAAAACCCGGGCTGGCAGTTCTCTATTCCCGACACACGGATCACGATGGACGGCAAACCCTGGCCGAGCGGAGCATTGACGCTGGCCTGGATACCGGAACAGAACGTTGGCGGCAAAGACAATAAACGCAGTGACGAACTCCGGATTCGCGCCAGTAATCTGGAGCTGGCAGGCCTGGAGGGCGTACGCCCGCTGGCCGCGAAACTTTCACCTGCACTTGGTGATGTTTGGCGCTCCACACAACCGAGCGGCAAGATTAACACTCTGGCGCTGGATATCCCGCTTCAGGCGGCAGACAAGACCCGTTTTCAGGCATCGTGGAGCGATCTGGCCTGGAAGCAATGGAAATTATTACCGGGTGCGGAACACTTCTCCGGGACGCTTTCCGGCAGCGTAGAAAATGGTTTGCTTACCGCGTCGATGAAGCAGGCAAAGATGCCTTACGAAACGGTATTCCGTGCGCCACTGGAAATCGCAGACGGCCAGGCTACGATAAGCTGGCTGAACAATGACAAAGGTTTCCAGCTGGATGGGCGTAATATTGACGTTAAAGCCAAAGCCGTCCATGCGCGCGGCGGTTTTCGTTACCTGCAACCTGCTAACGATGAACCCTGGCTGGGTATTCTGGCTGGCATCAGTACCGATGATGGTTCACAAGCCTGGCGCTATTTCCCGGAAAACTTGATGGGTAAAGACCTGGTTGATTACTTAAGTGGCGCGATTCAGGGCGGTGAAGCGGATAACGCGACGCTGGTTTATGGTGGCAATCCGCAACTCTTCCCCTATAAACACAACGAAGGTCAGTTTGAAGTGCTGGTGCCGCTGCGCAACGCGAAGTTTGCCTTCCAGCCGGACTGGCCTGCGTTAACGAACCTCGATATTGAACTGGACTTTATTAACGACGGTTTATGGATGAAAACCGATGGCGTTAATCTGGGCGGTGTGCGGGCCACTGATCTCACCGCAGTGATCCCTGACTACTCAAAAGAAAAACTGCTGATTGACGCTGACATTAAAGGTCCGGGTAAAGCCGTTGGCCCTTACTTTGATGAGACACCGTTGAAAGATTCTCTGGGTGCGACCCTGCAAGAACTCCAGCTCGACGGCGATGTGAATGCTCGCTTACATCTCGATATTCCGCTTAACGGCGAACTGGTTACCGCGAAAGGTGAAGTGACGCTGCGTAACAACAGTCTGTTTATCAAACCACTCGACAGCACCCTGAAAAATTTGAGTGGCAAATTTAGCTTTATCAATGGCGACCTGCAAAGTGAACCACTGACAGCGAACTGGTTTAATCAGCCGTTGAACGTGGATTTTTCCACCAAAGAAGGGGCAAAAGCCTACCAGGTCGCGGTGAATCTCAACGGTAACTGGCAACCAGCGAAAACCGGCGTTCTGCCTGCAGCGGTGAACGAAGCATTAAGTGGCAGCGTGGCGTGGGATGGTAAAGTGGGCATTGAGCTGCCTTATCATGCTGGCGCGACGTATAACGTAGAGCTAAACGGCGATTTGAAGAATGTGAGCAGTCACTTACCTTCACCGTTAGCCAAACCTGCGGGTGAACCACTGCCGGTAAACGTTAAGGTTGATGGCAATCTCAACAGCTTTGAATTAACCGGACAGGCTGGCGCGGATAACCATTTCAATAGCCGCTGGTTGCTTGGTCATAAGCTGACGCTCGATCGTGCTATTTGGGCGGCAGACAGTAAAACGCTCCCGCCGTTGCCGGAACAAAGTGGCGTTGAACTCAATATGCCACCGATGAATGGTGCCGAGTGGCTGGCCTTGTTCCAGAAAGGCGCGGCGGAGAGCGTCGGTGGTGCTGCGAGTTTTCCACAACACATTACGTTACGTACCCCCATGTTGTCGCTGGGAAATCAGCAATGGAATAACCTGAGCATTGTTTCGCAACCGACGGCAAATGGTACCCAGGTTGAGGCGCAAGGACGTGAAATCAACGCTACGCTGGCGATGCGTAATAACGCGCCGTGGCTGGCGAATATCAAATATCTTTATTACAACCCGAGCGAGGCGAAAACTCGTGGTGATTCAACGCCGTCATCACCTTTCCCGACAACGGAGCGCATTAACTTCCGTGGCTGGCCGGACGCACAAATACGATGCGCAGAGTGCTGGTTCTGGGGGCAAAAATTCGGTCGTATTGACAGTGATCTCACCATTTCTGGCGATACATTAACGCTGACCAATGGACTGATTGATACCGGTTTCTCGCGGCTCACTGCCGATGGTGAATGGGTTAATAATCCGGGGAATGAACGTACCTCGCTGAAAGGAAAACTGCGCGGGCAGAAAATTGATGCCGCCGCAGAATTTTTTGGTGTCACGACGCCCATACGGCAGTCGTCATTTAATGTGGATTACGATTTACACTGGCGTAAAGCACCGTGGCAGCCAGATGAGGCGACGTTGAATGGCATCATTCATACTCAGCTGGGTAAAGGCGAAATTACCGAAATCAATACCGGACATGCCGGGCAATTGCTGCGCTTATTGAGCGTAGATGCCCTGATGCGTAAGCTGCGTTTTGATTTCAGAGACACTTTTGGCGAAGGGTTCTATTTTGACTCCATTCGCAGCACCGCGTGGATTAAAGACGGCGTTATGCACACCGACGACACGCTGGTGGATGGCCTGGAGGCGGATATCGCCATGAAAGGGTCGGTAAATCTGGTACGTCGCGACCTGAATATGGAAGCGGTTGTCGCACCAGAGATTTCTGCGACGGTGGGCGTGGCTGCGGCTTTTGCGGTTAACCCCATTGTTGGAGCGGCAGTATTTGCAGCCAGTAAAGTGCTGGGGCCGCTGTGGAGCAAAGTCTCCATTTTGCGCTATCACATTTCGGGTCCGCTGGACGATCCGCAAATCAACGAAGTGTTGCGCCAACCGCGTAAAGAAAAAGCGCAATGATTTGACGAGGGCGCGTAATTGCCCCAATCTCATATGATAATCGTTGCCAAAGGCCAACGAGCCGGAACATAACCGTAGGCCGGACAGGGCGTTCACGCCGCATCCGGCAGCCGTAAAAAATCCTCTACTGCAGTAACTAACGAGTAGCAAAAACGATGAGTCTGAACCTGGTAAGTGAACAATTGCTAGCGGCGAACGGCCTGAAACATCAGGACTTGTTCGCGATCCTCGGTCAACTGGCCGAACGTCGCCTTGATTATGGCGATCTCTATTTTCAGTCGAGCTATCACGAATCCTGGGTTTTAGAAGACCGCATTATTAAAGATGGTTCTTACAACATCGATCAGGGTGTTGGTGTGCGTGCAATCAGCGGTGAAAAAACCGGATTTGCTTACGCAGACCAAATCAGCCTGCTGGCGCTGGAACAGAGTGCGCAAGCGGCGCGCACCATCGTCCGTGATAGTGGTGATGGCAAAGTACAGACGCTGGGCGCGGTAGAGCATAGCCCGTTGTATACCTCGGTAGATCCGCTGCAAAGCATGAGCCGTGAAGAGAAGCTGGATATCCTGCGTCGAGTCGATAAGGTTGCCCGCGAAGCGGACAAGCGCGTACAGGAAGTGACTGCCAGCCTCAGCGGCGTTTATGAATTAATTCTGGTTGCGGCCACCGACGGCACGCTGGCGGCGGATGTTCGTCCGCTGGTGCGTCTTTCCGTGAGCGTTCTGGTCGAAGAAGATGGCAAACGCGAACGCGGTGCCAGTGGCGGCGGCGGTCGTTTTGGTTATGAGTTCTTCCTTGCCGATCTCGACGGTGAAGTCCGTGCGGATGCGTGGGCAAAAGAAGCAGTGCGTATGGCGTTGGTCAATCTTTCTGCCGTTGCTGCACCAGCGGGCACCATGCCGGTAGTACTTGGCGCAGGTTGGCCGGGCGTACTGTTACATGAGGCGGTGGGTCACGGTCTGGAAGGCGACTTCAACCGCCGTGGCACTTCAGTATTTAGTGGACAGGTCGGGGAGTTGGTGGCTTCAGAACTGTGTACCGTGGTTGATGACGGCACGATGGTCGATCGCCGTGGTTCGGTGGCGATTGATGACGAAGGTACGCCAGGCCAGTACAACGTGCTGATTGAGAATGGCATCCTGAAAGGCTACATGCAGGATAAACTCAACGCGCGTTTGATGGGAATGACGCCGACTGGCAACGGTCGCCGTGAATCTTACGCTCATCTGCCGATGCCGCGTATGACCAACACCTATATGCTGCCGGGTAAATCGACCCCGCAGGAAATTATTGAATCCGTTGAGTACGGTATCTATGCACCGAACTTTGGTGGCGGTCAGGTGGATATTACATCCGGCAAATTCGTTTTCTCCACTTCAGAAGCGTATCTGATTGAAAACGGTAAAGTAACGAAGCCGGTGAAAGGCGCGGCGTTGATTGGTTCCGGTATCGAAACCATGCAGCAGATTTCGATGGTGGGCAACGACCTGAAACTGGATAACGGCGTGGGTGTCTGCGGTAAAGAAGGGCAAAGTTTGCCGGTTGGCGTGGGCCAGCCAACGCTGAAAGTTGATAACCTGACTGTTGGCGGTACCGCGTAATAATTTCAGTATTTTCAGAAGGATAATTAATCCTTCTCCGTGTACGAACGGTCCCCTCGCCCCTCTGGGGTTAGGGTGAGGGGAACCCGTTGGCACAGGTTTGTACTACGTAACAGTACAATATTAATTACTTCTCTTTCCCGCGCCCGTGCATCTCCTGAAACAATTTACCGACCTCAACAAAATAATCCGTTAGCGAGTTGATCACGACTTGTACCTTCAGCGGCAGCTTATCTTTTTCGGTATATAACGCATAAACCGGGCGTGGATCTGACTGGTAACGTGGTAGCAGGATCTCGAGTTCCCCGCGATTGATCTCGTTGATCACCCACATCAGCGGCACGTAGGCGATCCCAGCGCCTGCAGTCAGCCAGCGCACCAGCGTCATCGGATCATTAGTCACAAATCTCCCTTGCGGGATCAGGCGAGTCGAGATCCCTTCCGGTGCGATCAGTTCAAATTCATTGTCGGGCCGCACGCTGTATTCAAGCCATGAATGGCTACTTAAATCGGCGGGTTTTTCCGGTATGCCGTATTGTGTGAGATAGCTTTTTGCGGCGCACACCACCATTGGCATCGCGCCCAGACGGCGGGAAAACAGGCTGGAATCTTGCAACGCGCCGACGCGGATCACCACATCCAGACCGTCGGCAATCAGGTCGGGGGCAGGAATTCCGGTAACCAGATTAACGCTCAAACCTGGGTATTCTTTCAGCATTTTGGCTGTTAGCCCGGCGAGAACATTTTGTGCCATAGTTGAAGAACAGCCAATGCGCAGCGTCCCGATGGGGGTGTTATTGAAGGCATACAGTTGCTCATGAACATCCTGCACTTCATGAAGCATCCGACGGCAGCCCTGGTAGTAAATTCTACCGGCTTCGGTCAGGCCAATGCTGCGTGTGCTACGGTTTAACAGCTTTACCTGCAACTCATCTTCCAATTTTGACACCGTCTGACTGATGGACGAAACGCTCATCTGTAGCTGTCTGGCGGCGGCGGTAAAAGAGCCAAATTCAACTACTTTGGCAAACACCGACATGCGTTTTAGTCGTTCCATTATTCACTCTGACTTAAAAGTGATTTAGATCACATAATATAGATAACAGCATAACAGTTACGTTAATATATTAAATATCAATCTACAGCAATGTTGCTCTCGCCCGGCTTTCCATGCCCTTCTCTGCGGCGACAGATGCTGAAAATAATAACGCCTGCTCTCTCTATACAACCAAGGTCAACATGAGTCTGTTTCCCGTTATCGTGGTGTTTGGGCTGTCCTTCCCACCGATATTTTTCGAATTGCTTTTATCACTGGCGATTTTCTGGCTGGTGCGCCGGGTACTTGTGCCAACAGGTATCTACGACTTTGTCTGGCATCCGGCGTTGTTCAACACCGCGCTCTATTGCTGCTTGTTTTATTTGATATCGCGACTGTTCGTTTGAGGTTGAAGTGAAAACACTAATAAGAAAATTCTCCCGTACGGCCATCACGGTCGTATTAGTCATTCTGGCCTTCATCGCAATTTTTAATGCCTGGGTCTATTACACCGAATCCCCGTGGACGCGTGACGCGCGCTTTAGCGCTGACGTCGTTGCGATCGCGCCGGACGTTTCTGGACTCATTACCCAGGTGAATGTTCATGATAACCAGCTGGTGAAAAAAGGACAGGTACTGTTCACCATCGACCAGCCGCGTTATCAAAAGGCGCTTGAGGAAGCGCAAGCCGATGTTGCTTATTATCAGGTACTGGCACAGGAGAAACGCCAGGAGGCCGGACGTCGTAACCGTCTCGGTGTGCAGGCGATGTCTCGCGAAGAGATCGATCAGGCCAACAACGTACTACAAACGGTTCTGCATCAGTTAGCGAAAGCGCAGGCGACCCGCGATCTGGCAAAACTGGATCTTGAACGCACGGTGATCCGCGCGCCAGCAGATGGCTGGGTGACCAACCTCAACGTCTATACCGGTGAGTTTATTACCCGTGGATCAACGGCGGTTGCGCTGGTGAAACAGAACTCCTTCTATGTACTGGCCTATATGGAAGAAACTAAGCTGGAAGGGGTGCGCCCTGGGTATCGTGCAGAGATCACGCCGCTTGGCAGTAACAAAGTGCTGAAAGGGACTGTTGATAGTGTTGCCGCTGGGGTCACCAACGCCAGCAGCACGCGTGACGACAAAGGGATGGCGACCATCGACTCTAACCTTGAATGGGTGCGTTTGGCGCAACGTGTTCCGGTTCGTATTCGTCTCGACAACCAGCAAGAGAACATCTGGCCTGCGGGCACTACTGCTACAGTGGTGGTCACTGGCAAACAAGATCGCGACGAAAGCCAGGATTCGTTCTTCCGTAAAATGGCCCATCGCCTGCGTGAGTTTGGTTAATCACGATGGGTATTTTCTCCATTGCTAACCAACATATTCGCTTTGCGGTAAAACTGGCGACCGCCATTGTACTGGCGCTGTTTGTTGGCTTTCACTTCCAGCTGGAAACGCCACGCTGGGCGGTACTGACAGCGGCGATTGTTGCCGCCGGTCCAGCCTTTGCTGCGGGAGGTGAACCGTATTCTGGCGCTATTCGCTATCGTGGCTTTTTGCGCATCATCGGCACATTTATTGGCTGTATTGCCGGACTGGTGATCATCATTGCGATGATCCGCGCACCATTATTGATGATTCTGGTGTGCTGTATCTGGGCCGGTTTTTGTACCTGGATATCCTCGCTGGTACGAATAGAAAACTCGTATGCGTGGGGGCTGGCCGGTTATACCGCGCTGATCATTGTGATCACCATTCAGCCGGAACCATTGCTTACGCCGCAGTTTGCCGTCGAACGTTGTAGCGAGATCGTTATCGGTATTGTGTGTGCAATTATGGCGGATTTGCTCTTTTCTCCGCGATCGATCAAACAAGAAGTGGATCGAGAGCTGGAAAGTTTGCTGGTCGCGCAATATCAATTAATGCAACTCTGTATCAAGCATGGCGATGGTGAAGTTGTCGATAAAGCCTGGGGCGATCTGGTGCGACGCACCACGGCGTTACAAGGTATGCGCAGCAACCTGAATATGGAATCTTCCCGCTGGGCGCGGGCCAATCGACGTTTAAAAGCGATCAATACGCTATCGCTGACGCTGATTACCCAATCCTGCGAAACTTATCTTATTCAGAATACGCGCCCGGAATTGATCACTGATACTTTCCGCGAATTTTTTGACACGCCGGTAGAAACCGCGCAGGACGTCCACAAGCAGCTCAAACGCCTGCGGAGAGTTATCGCCTGGACCGGGGAACGGGAAACGCCTGTCACCATTTATAGCTGGGTCGCGGCGGCAACGCGTTATCAGCTTCTCAAGCGCGGCGTTATCAGTAACACAAAAATCAACGCTACTGAAGAAGAGATCCTGCAAGGCGAACCGGAAGTCAAAGTAGAGTCAGCCGAACGTCATCATGCGATGGTTAACTTCTGGCGAACCACACTTTCCTGCATTCTGGGGACGCTTTTCTGGCTGTGGACGGGCTGGACTTCCGGCAGTGGTGCAATGGTGATGATTGCGGTAGTGACGTCACTGGCAATGCGTTTGCCGAATCCACGCATGGTGGCGATCGACTTTATTTATGGGACGCTGGCGGCGCTGCCGTTAGGGCTACTCTACTTTTTGGTGATTATCCCTAATACCCAACAAAGCATGTTATTGCTGTGTATTAGCCTGGCAGTGCTGGGATTCTTCCTTGGCATTGAAGTACAGAAACGGCGATTGGGCTCGATGGGGGCGCTGGCCAGCACCATAAACATTATCGTGCTGGATAACCCGATGACTTTCCATTTCAGTCAGTTTCTCGACAGCGCATTAGGGCAAATCGTCGGCTGTGTGCTCGCGTTCACCGTTATTTTGCTGGTGCGGGATAAATCGCGCGACAGGACTGGACGTGTACTGCTTAATCAGTTTGTTTCTGCCGCTGTTTCCGCGATGACTACCAATGTGGCACGTCGTAAAGAGAATCACCTCCCGGCACTTTATCAGCAGCTGTTTTTGCTGATGAATAAGTTCCCAGGGGATTTGCCGAAATTTCGCCTGGCACTGACGATGATTATCGCGCACCAGCGCCTGCGTGATGCGCCGATCCCGGTTAACGAGGATTTATCGGCGTTTCACCGGCAAATGCGCCGCACAGCAGACCATGTGATATCTGCCCGTAGCGATGATAAACGTCGTCGGTACTTTGGCCAGTTGCTGGAAGAACTGGAAATCTACCAGGAAAAGCTACGCATCTGGCAAGCACCACCGCAGGTGACGGAACCAGTACATCGGCTTACGGGTATGCTCCATAAGTATCAACATGCGTTGACCGATAGTTAAGTCAAAACCGACGCCAAAAGCGTCGGTTTTTTCATGGCTATACTTAGCAATGAACGGCAGAACTCGCCGCGAAACGTGACGGTGGCAACAGATGAATATTTATACCTTTGATTTTGATGAGATTGAGAGTCAGGAGGATTTTTATCGCGACTTTAGCCAAACCTTTGGTCTGGCAAAAGATAAAGTACGCGATCTCGACTCTCTATGGGATGTGTTAATGAACGATGTCCTGCCGCTACCACTTGAGATTGAATTTGTTCATCTGGGAGAGAAAACGCGTCGCCGTTTTGGCGCATTAATATTGCTGTTTGATGAGGCAGAGGAAGAGCTGGAAGGGCATTTGCGTTTTAATGTTCGTCATTAGCGCAAAAAAAAGCCCCCGGACCGGGGGCAATATCGTCGGACAAGACGATGAGGGTTTATTTGTACAGTTCAGCCGTAGCGTGCCAGGTGTCACCGCTACGAGCTTCAGTAATCTGGTAGGCCGTTGCGCCTTTCTCTTCCGCTTTTTTGTTCAGCATTTCACGCATATCCATTGGCGAAGACGCCACACCACTTACGGATACGGTCCCGATTGCTTCACGATTTTGTGCTTGTGCAGCATCAATGGAGTCGGCAGCGAATGCACCGAAAGAGAGAACAGAAAGTACGCTTAATGCAGCAACAGTGGTTTTGATTTTCATGATTTTTACCTCGACATAATCTTTTAGCTGGGCCTTTGTTTCGTGACCCATATCACAAAATCAAGTATACACTAATTATTGAACTAATTAATACCACGCTAACTGTTTCAGTTGATACTAAGTGTTAAAAGTGTGAGTTTTAATAACAAAAAAGAATTAAAAACACGGTTATTTATTATTAATTCTATTATTTTCAATTAGATAATGAATTTTGCATAATGTGCTTTTTTTAATTCATGTATTCATTATGTGAATGATATGTCGCGCTAAAACGCACTATTCGTTAAATTAATCGTAGGAGAAAGCAGGGGGATGAGAGGGAAAAGCAACATTTTCCCCGCCGCCAGAAGCGACGGGGCAGAGATTAAAGCTCCTGGTCGAACAGCTCTAAAATCGCTTCGTACAGGTCTTTGACGGTGAAACCGTTAGCAGGGGTAGTAAAGATGGTGTCATCGCCAGCGATGGTGCCCAGAATACCTTCTGCTTTGCCCAGTGAGTCCAGCAGGCGAGCAATTAACTGCGCCGCGCCAGGGCTGGTATGAATCACGACAACTGCATCGTTGTAGTCTATATCCAGCACCAGATTCTTCAATGGACTGGAGGTAGTTGGTACACCCAGTTCAGCTGGCAGGCAGTAAACCATTTCCATTTTGGCATTGCGTGTACGTACAGCACCAAACTTGGTCAACATCCGCGAGACTTTAGACTGATTAATATTGTCAAAGCCTTGCTCCTGCAACGCGGCGACGATTTCGCCCTGGGAGCTAAATTTCTCTTCTTTAAGTAATGCTTTAAATGCTTTAACTAGTTCTTCTTGCTTAGCCGAGCTTCGCATAAGTCACCCGATATGGTGGTTGATACAACATTATTGTGCATACAGATGAATTTTTATGCAAACAGTCAGCCCTGAAGAAGGCTGAAATAATGTTATGAAAGAGCGGGATTTTATCAAATTTCGTTATTGAGAAACATGCCTGCGTCACGGCATTCAAATTCTGCTTAAAAGTAAATTAATTGTTATCAAATTGATGTTGTTTTGGCTGAACGGTAGGGTATATTGTCACCACCTGTTGGAATGTTGCGCTAATGCATAAGCGACTGTTAATTACGTAAGTTAGGTTCCTGATTACGGCAATTAAATGCATAAACGCTAAACTTGCGTGACTACACATTCTTGAGATGTGGTCATTGTAAACGGCAATTTTGTGGATTAAGGTCGCGGCAGCGGAGCAACATATCTTAGTTTATCAATATAATAAGGAGTTTAGGATGAAAGTCGCAGTCCTCGGCGCTGCTGGCGGTATTGGCCAGGCGCTTGCACTACTGTTAAAAACCCAACTGCCTTCAGGTTCAGAACTCTCTCTGTATGATATCGCTCCAGTGACTCCCGGTGTGGCTGTCGATCTGAGCCATATCCCTACTGCTGTGAAAATCAAAGGTTTTTCTGGTGAAGATGCGACTCCGGCGCTGGAAGGCGCAGATGTCGTTCTTATCTCTGCAGGTGTAGCGCGTAAACCGGGTATGGATCGTTCCGACCTGTTTAACGTTAACGCCGGCATCGTGAAAAATCTGGTACAGCAAGTTGCGAAAACCTGCCCAAAAGCGTGCATTGGTATTATCACTAACCCGGTTAACACCACAGTTGCGATTGCTGCTGAAGTGCTGAAAAAAGCCGGTGTTTATGACAAAAACAAACTGTTCGGCGTTACCACGCTGGATATCATTCGTTCCAACACCTTTGTTGCGGAACTGAAAGGCAAACAGCCGGGCGAAGTTGAAGTGCCGGTAATTGGCGGTCACTCTGGTGTTACCATTCTGCCGCTGCTGTCACAGGTTCCTGGCGTTAGCTTTACCGAGCAGGAAGTGGCTGAACTGACCAAACGTATCCAGAACGCGGGTACTGAGGTGGTTGAAGCGAAAGCCGGTGGCGGGTCTGCAACCCTGTCTATGGGCCAGGCAGCCGCACGTTTTGGTCTGTCTCTGGTTCGCGCACTACAGGGCGAACAAGGCGTTGTCGAATGTGCCTACGTTGAAGGCGACGGTCAGTACGCACGTTTCTTCTCTCAACCGCTGCTGCTGGGTAAAAACGGCGTGGAAGAGCGTAAATCTATCGGCACCCTGAGCGCATTTGAACAGAACGCGCTGGAAGGTATGCTGGATACGCTGAAGAAAGATATCGCCCTGGGCGAAGAGTTCGTTAATAAGTAATTGATTAGCGGATAATAAAAAACCGGAGCACAGACTCCGGTTTTTTGTTTTGAGCGCACGACTTAATTGGTTGCCGGATATTCCTGAATGGTGACCTGCAACGTTAACTGCTTATCGTCACGCATCACGACAACCGGGATCACCGAGCCAGGGCGAATTTCCGCCACCTGATCCATCGTCTCCAGAGCAGAGATGGCCGGTTTGTTATCCACCGAAATAATCAGATCGTTGACCTGTATACCCGCATTCGCCGCCGGGCCGTCAGGCGACACTTCATTAACTACGATACCTTGCAGTTGATCTATGCCACCGCCCTGCGCATGCAGTGGTGCGATCTCACGTCCGCCGATACCAATGTAGCCGCGGATCACGCGACCATCGCGGATCAGCTTATCCATAATTTTGGTTGCTAACTGGAAAGGAATCGCAAAGCCGATACCTTCCGGCGTTTCGCCATCGTTACTCTTATCAAACGACAGCGTGTTAATGCCCATCAGTTCGCCCAGCGAGTTCACCAGCGCGCCGCCAGAGTTACCGTGGTTAATGGAAGCATCGGTTTGCAGGAAGTTTTGCCGCCCGGTCGGGTTCAGACCAATTCGACCCGTGGCACTAATAATCCCCTGGGTAATGGTCTGCCCGAGGTTGTACGGGTTACCGATCGCCAGTACCACGTCACCAATGTGCGGTACGCGACGTGCATTGATTGGAATGGTAGGTAAACCGCCAGTGGCATTAATTTTAAGTACCGCCAGATCGGTTAGAGAGTCAGATCCCACCAGCAATGCTTCAAATACACGTCCATCTTGTAAGGCGACGATGATCTGATCGGCGTCGTTGATGACGTGTTTATTGGTGATGATATAACCGCGTTGATCCATGATTACACCGGATCCCAGGGTGCGGATCTCAAGCTGGTTGTGAGAGTTGGTGTTCAAACCACGGTTGTAAACGTTAACCACCGCTGGCGCGGCGCGGCGAACCGCCAGATTATAGCTGGCAGGCGTCTCATCGGTACTGTCAAATTGCGGAGTGGAAAGCGGGTTAAGGCTGCGCAGCGAAGGCATGGCAACCAGCAGAATAGCGCCGACAATTAATCCAATCGCAACGGAACGTAAGAGCTTCACAAACATGATGGAGGCGTCATTAAAAAAGGGAACGGCAGCAGCATACCACGAGTTAACCGGACATCACACGTCAGCCTGATGCCCGGTTTACGACATTAACGCATCAGCAAATAGATGCTTTCATTGCCGCGTACAATTTGCAGGGCGATGATGGCCGGTTTTGCCGCCAGCACTTTACGCATTTCAGCAATCGAGTTCACCCGATCGCGGTTGACGCCAATGATCACATCGTCTTTTTGCAAGCCTGCCTGAGCAGCTGGGCTTCCTTTGACAACCTCATCGATCTTAATACCTTTGCCGCCATCTTTTAGCTGACCATCGCTCAACGTTGCACCTTCAAGCGCTGGCGTGATCATTTCAGCGCTGGCCGACGAAGAGGTGCTGGTATCGAGCGTCACTTCTACTTCCAGTGGTTTGCCGTTACGCAGCAGGCCAAGCTTCACTTTCGTGCCCGGCTCGGTGGTTGCGATACGAGAGCGCAACTCAGCAAAGCTATTCAGCGGTTTGCCGTTGAGGCTGGTAATAATATCGCCCGCTTTGATGCCCGCTTTTGCCGAGCCAGAACCTGGCAACACTTCGCTGACAAACGCGCCACGCTGCACGTCAAGGTTGAAGGCTTTGGCGATATCGGCACTCATCTCGGTGCCTTTGATGCCTAACAGACCGCGTTTGATTTCACCAAAGTCGATAAGCTGCTGCGCCAGTGTTCGCGCCATATTACTGGGGATGGCAAATCCAATCCCGACGCTCCCACCGCCAGGCGCAAGGATTGCAGTGTTGATGCCAATTAACTCACCGTTAAGGTTTAACAACGCACCGCCGGAGTTACCGCGGTTAATGGAAGCATCTGTCTGGATAAAGTTTTCCAGACCTTCAAGATTCAATCCGCTGCGGCCTAATGCGGAAACAATGCCAGAGGTGGCGGTTTGCCCAAGGCCAAATGGGTTACCGACTGCCACGGCAAAATCACCGACGCGCAGTTTGTCTGAGTCGGCAATGGCGATTTGCGTTAATTTACTCGGGTTTTGAATTTGCAACAGGGCGATATCGCTCTGGTCATCGCTACCAATCAGTTTTGCATCAAACTCGCGCCCATCATTGAGCTGAATACTGATTTTCTGTGCCTGATTAATCACATGGTTGTTAGTCAGCACATAGCCTTTACTGGCGTTGATGATGACACCGGAGCCTAAACCTTCGAAGGGTTGTGCAGGTTGATCCGGTAAATCATCACCAAAAAACTTTTTGAATTCTTCCGGGATTTTCTGTCCCTGACTGGCCGTTCCTTCCACCCGTACGCTCACCACTGCCGGAAGCACTTTTTCTAGCATTGGAGCCAAACTGGGGAGGGGGGCCTGATCGGCAACCTGGCCTGGAATCGACGCGACGGCCTGAAATGACGCCGAGAGAGTTAACCCGACACTTAACGCTAATGCACTCAACAGCTGGGTTTGTTTTTTCATTATTCCTGCTCTCGTACCTGAATGATAAGAAAAGAGATTCAAAACGGTTTGATGTTATTGAATTTTCAGACGGCTAACAATGAGACACCAGATTAAATGATAGTCGGGGAGGGAAAGAAGAGGAGGGCGCAATGGCTGCGCCCGAAAAATAAATTAGTCGCGCTTCGCGCCAGTACGCAGCAGGCCTGACGCGCCTTCAGAATAGTCGCGAGGCATCTGCACCGGTGCCTGATCGTTGCTGGCTTCAGACTCTGCCAGACGATTACGGAACGGGTTTGCTTCAGCAGACAGTTCCGGCAGCAGGCTGCTGGAGCTTTTCGCCATGTGTTGATACAGCTGGCGATAGTCGTGCGCCATGGTATCCAGTAATTCCGCGCTGCGGGCAAAGTGGCTAACCAGCTCTTCGCGATACTCGTCCAGTTCAGCTTTATTCTTTTCCAGTTCGTACTGCAACGCCTGTTGCTGGCGTAGTTTACGATTACCAAAACGCATGGCCACAGCACCAATAATGATGCCGACGACTAACCCAATTAGCGCATATTCCCAGGTCATGAACATCTCCCGTTGTCTTTTGTTTCCGTAGGGTGTTGGCTTCAGGCTCCATGCCTGCGGCTGATTATGCCACTATAACCGTTAATTCCACAGAAGTGGAATCCCGACTGCATATCGCGTAGTGTAGAACGGCCTTTTTTTCGTCAACCGTGAACAACGGCGCACCGATTATTCAAGGAATAACAATAAGATCATGCAAAGCGTTACCCCAACATCGCAATACCTGAAGGCGCTCAATGAAGGCAGCCATCAACCCGACGACGTTCAAAAAGAGGCCGTCAGCCGCCTGGAAATTATTTATCAGGAACTCATCAATAGCACGCCTCCAGCCCCCAGGACGAGTGGGCTAATGGCGCGGGTCGGTAAGCTGTGGGGTAAACGCGAAGACACACAGCATACGCCAGTGCGTGGCTTATATATGTGGGGCGGGGTAGGACGCGGGAAAACCTGGCTGATGGACCTTTTCTATCAAAGCCTGCCGGGAGAGCGGAAACAGCGTCTGCACTTTCACCGTTTTATGCTGCGGGTACATGAAGAGCTAACTGCTTTGCAGGGGCAGAGCGATCCGCTGGAAATTATTGCCGATCGCTTTAAAGCAGAAACTGACGTGCTCTGTTTTGACGAATTTTTTGTTTCTGATATTACCGATGCCATGCTACTTGGCGGCTTGATGAAAGCCCTGTTCGCCCGCGGTATTACCCTGGTAGCGACGTCAAATATTCCGCCGGACGAACTTTATAGAAATGGCCTGCAACGTGCGCGTTTTTTGCCTGCAATCGATGCCATTAAACAGCATTGTGATGTAATGAACGTGGACGCCGGTGTTGATTATCGACTGCGTACGCTCACTCAGGCGCACCTGTGGCTTTCGCCACTCAACGATGAAACCCGGACGCAAATGGACAAACTATGGTTGGCGCTGGCGGGGGCGAAACGAGAAAATTCACCGACGTTAGAAATCAACCATCGGCCATTGGCGACAATGGGCGTCGAGAACCAGACGCTGGCGGTCTCTTTTACTACGCTGTGCGTCGACGCCCGCAGTCAGCATGACTATATTGCGCTCTCACGTCTCTTTCACACGGTCATGTTGTTTGATGTGCCGGTCATGACGCGGTTGATGGAGAGCGAGGCGCGGCGCTTTATTGCGCTGGTGGATGAGTTTTACGAGCGCCATGTCAAATTAGTGGTGAGTGCAGAAGTGCCGCTGTATGAAATTTATCAGGGCGATCGGCTGAAGTTTGAGTTCCAGCGTTGCCTGTCACGTCTGCAAGAGATGCAAAGCGAAGAGTATCTGAAGCGCGAGCATTTGGCGGGTTAAAACCTGCCACAAATCACAAAAAGGGGTCGATCTTTGACCCCGACTTCTCTATAATCCTGCGACCCCACGTTACAAGAAAGTTTTTTTCCCAAAACTTTTTGTGTGCTGGCATAGGCTATTCGAAGGGGTAGGTTTGCCGGACTTTGTCGTGTGAACCTCAACAATTGAAGACGTTTGGGTGTTCACCAACGTGTAACTATTTATTGGGTAAGCTTTTAATGAAAACTTTTACAGCTAAACCAGAAACCGTAAAACGCGACTGGTATGTTGTTGACGCGACCGGTAAAACTCTGGGCCGTCTGGCTACTGAACTGGCTCGTCGCCTGCGCGGTAAGCACAAAGCGGAATACACTCCGCACGTAGATACCGGTGATTACATCATCGTTCTGAACGCTGACAAAGTTGCTGTAACCGGCAACAAGCGTACTGACAAAGTGTACTATCACCACACCGGCCACATCGGTGGTATCAAACAAGCGACCTTTGAAGAGATGATTGCTCGCCGTCCTGAGCGTGTGATTGAAATCGCGGTTAAAGGCATGTTGCCAAAAGGCCCGCTGGGTCGTGCTATGTTCCGTAAACTGAAAGTTTACGCGGGTAACGAGCACAACCACGCGGCACAGCAACCGCAAGTTCTTGACATCTAATCGGGATTATAGGCAATGGCTGAAAATCAATACTACGGCACTGGTCGCCGCAAAAGTTCCGCAGCTCGCGTTTTCATCAAACCGGGCAACGGTAAAATCGTAATCAACCAACGTTCTCTGGAACAGTACTTCGGTCGTGAAACTGCCCGCATGGTAGTTCGTCAGCCGCTGGAACTGGTCGACATGGTTGAGAAACTGGACCTGTACATCACCGTTAAAGGTGGTGGTATCTCTGGTCAGGCTGGTGCGATCCGTCACGGTATCACCCGCGCTCTGATGGAATACGACGAGTCCCTGCGTTCTGAACTGCGTAAAGCTGGCTTCGTTACTCGTGACGCTCGTCAGGTTGAACGTAAGAAAGTCGGTCTGCGTAAAGCACGTCGTCGTCCGCAGTTCTCCAAACGTTAATTGGTTTCTGCTCCGGCAGAAAACAATTTGCGAAAAAAACCCGCTTCGGCGGGTTTTTTTATGGCTAAAATCTGAATCAGCGTAAAAAAAGGAATGTTGATTTTTGCTGTCGCCTGACAGACAGAAAACAAAAACCACATCGCCGATAAGGGACTAAGTCAACCATTTCAGACTAAAGCGCATCTCTTTTTCCCCATTTCCGGCATCGACTCACCACAAAGGTCGCAAAATCTGGTAAACTATCATCCAATTTTCTGCCCAAATGTCGGGTATTGCTCATTTTTTGTTTGATTTTCGAACAAAGAGAGTCGTTCCTTACTGGGTAACACAACTTCTGACTGGCCACCTGGTGGCTGGTAGCAGTAAAAATTCTGACTATACCTGGAGGTTTTCATGGCTGTCGCTGCCAACAAACGTTCGGTAATGACGCTGTTTTCCGGTCCTACTGACATCTATAGCCATCAGGTCCGCATTGTGCTGGCTGAGAAAGGTGTAAGTTTCGAGATCGAACACGTGGAAAAGGACAATCCGCCTCAGGATCTGATTGACCTCAACCCGAATCAGAGCGTTCCGACCCTGGTGGATCGTGAGCTGACCCTGTGGGAATCTCGCATCATTATGGAATATCTGGATGAGCGTTTCCCGCATCCGCCACTGATGCCTGTTTACCCGGTAGCTCGCGGTGAAAGCCGTCTGTACATGCATCGCATCGAAAAAGACTGGTACACGCTGATGAACACCATCATCAACGGTTCAGCTTCTGAAGCAGATGCCGCACGTAAGCAACTGCGCGAAGAACTGCTGGCGATTGCGCCGGTCTTCGGTCAGAAGCCGTACTTCCTGAGCGATGAGTTCAGCCTGGTCGATTGCTACCTTGCTCCGCTGCTGTGGCGTCTGCCGCAACTGGGCATCGAGTTCAGCGGTCCGGGTGCGAAAGAGCTGAAAGGCTATATGACCCGCGTCTTTGAGCGTGACTCTTTCCTTGCTTCTTTAACTGAAGCAGAACGTGAAATGCGTCTGGGCCGGAGTTAATCTGTATGGATTTGTCACAGCTAACACCACGTCGTCCCTATCTGCTGCGTGCATTCTATGAGTGGTTGCTGGATAACCAGCTCACGCCGCACCTGGTGGTGGATGTGACGCTCCCTGGCGTGCAGGTTCCTATGGAATATGCGCGTGACGGGCAAATCGTACTCAACATTGCGCCGCGTGCTGTCGGCAATCTGGAACTGGCGAATGATGAGGTGCGCTTTAACGCGCGCTTTGGTGGCATTCCGCGTCAGGTTTCTGTGCCGCTGGCTGCCGTGCTGGCTATCTACGCCCGTGAAAATGGCGCAGGCACGATGTTTGAACCTGAAGCTGCCTACGATGAAGATGCCAGCATCATGAATGATGAAGAGGCATCGGCAGACAACGAAACCGTTATGTCGGTTATTGATGGCGACAAGCCAGATCACGATGATGACACTCATCCTGACGATGAACCACCGCAGCCACCGCGCGGTGGTCGACCAGCATTACGCGTTGTGAAGTAATACTAAAACAGGCCCTGGCGGCCTGTTTTGTCTTTTTAATCGCTTAATAAAATAGCGTGATAGTGGCAATCATATTCACCACGAAACCGACTGACATGGGGATCGCTGTCCGCTTCACTACCGCAAAAGGCGAAACGCCTGCAATTCCTGACGTAACGACCACCACCGCAGTAATCGGCGAAACAGCGCGCGCTAGCGTCGTGGCAAAATGCATCGGCATAATCATTACAACCGCTGGTACATGTAGTCCGGCTGCGATATTCGGAATAAGACTGGCAAATGACATAAATGGCGCATTGCCTGAGCCCATCACAATGGCACAAATGGCAATGACCAGCGCCATAATAATCATCACGCCAATACCGCCCAGACCAGAATGCTCCGCACCCCTGATAACCGCATCGACAGTGCCAATCGTCGTTAAGCCTTTCGCAAATATTTCACCCGCGACCACCAGCGTTACCACGTTGGCAAACTGCGTACCCATGCCGTCAAAAAACGCCTGCACATCGTCCATTGTTTCGCGCAAGTTATGCTTGCGGAAGAACTCAACAAACATCGTCACCGTCAAACTCAGTAACATCACCACCACCAGATGCAGTTCTGACTGCATCAGCCCGACGTGGGCGAGGAACAGCGAGCCGAGCATCAGGATTAACGGCATCACCGGTAAAATGGCGTAATAGAGCGGCGGGACATTATCGAGAGCTTTTTGCTCTGCCTGTTCGTGATTGATATTTTTATCTTTTTTGTCGAAAGCGCGTTGCACGAAAAAGTGGGAGATCGCCACCGAGATAATGACGCAAGAGGCGACCGGAAGCTGGTAGTGGAAGAAGTAAGTGGCAATTTTCATTCCTGCCACCTGAGCCGCAAAAATAGAGTTCGTTTCCAGAATCCCCCACTCAATGGACATCGTGGTTGCGATAACTGCCACCGCAGAGAGTCGACTTACTCCCAGACTCACTAGTGTTGGAAATAAGGTGACCATCAGCAACATACCCAGACCGGAGGCGCTGGTAATAAACTGCGCCATGATTTGGCCGATAACGTAAGTTGCCGACAGAATAAGATACGGCGAGCGAATGAGTTTTAACGGGCGGCTTAACAAGCTCACCATCGCCCGACTGGCTCCTATGCGCTCCATGTAGCGGGCATACCCGCCCACCGCCATAATCGACAACCCTAACCCGGCAATGCGGTTGGACAGCATGCGCAGGATTTCATTATAAATATCGACGATCAAGTAGCCGCTGCTTTTGGCGGGATCGAGCACACCACCGAACCCTAACCAGACACCGCACATCATCAGGAAGATACCTGCGGCAGCCAGCACCACCTGAGGTTTGTAGTTTTTCAGGATCAAATAGCCCATCGTAATTAATACGATGACAGATATAATTATGCCGAACATTGTTGAACTCCGTGTCAAAAGAAAACGGTCAATCCCATAAACGGCAGATTGAAAACAGTGATGTTATATTTTTTGCAAGGCTATTTATGGTGTTGGTGTCGTATTTTTTAATTCTGGATGAGGCAATTTTTCATTATAAAATATGCATTTATGATTATTTTGTAAGAACATATTCGTAATATTCATAATGCTTGTGAATAGTCTTATGAATAATTCATTCAGGATGTTTTTATCTGCGTTACACTAATTTTCGCAATAGTTAATTATTACGTTAATTATGATAATAATGAGACACAAAGAGAAAATCCCGCCATTTCCCCCTACTTTCAATCCTGTGATAGGATGTCACTGATGATGTTAATCACACTGACCTTACAGAATGGGCCTTATGAACGCATTTGATTCGCAAACCGAAGATTCTTCACCTGCAATTGGTCGCAACTTGCGCAGCCGCCCGCTGGCGCGTAAAAAACTCTCCGAAATGGTGGAAGAAGAGCTGGAGCAGATGATCCGCCGCCGTGAATTTGGCGAAGGTGAACAATTACCGTCTGAACGCGAACTGATGGCGTTCTTTAACGTCGGGCGTCCTTCTGTGCGCGAAGCGCTGGCAGCGTTAAAACGCAAAGGTCTGGTGCAAATAAACAACGGCGAACGTGCCCGCGTCTCGCGTCCTTCAGCGGACACCATCATCGGCGAGCTTTCCGGCATGGCGAAAGATTTCCTTTCTCATCCTGGCGGAATTGCCCATTTCGAACAATTACGTCTGTTCTTTGAATCCAGCCTGGTGCGCTATGCGGCTGAACACGCCACCGATGAGCAAATCGATTTGCTGGCAAAAGCACTGGAAATCAACAGTCAGTCGCTTGATAACAACGCGGCATTCATTCGTTCAGACGTTGATTTCCACCGCGTGCTGGCGGAGATCCCCGGTAACCCAATCTTCATGGCGATCCACGTTGCCCTGCTCGACTGGCTGATCGCCGCACGTCCAACCGTGGCTGATCAGGCTCTGCACGAGCATAACAACGTTAGCTATCAACAGCATATTGCGATCGTTGATGCGATCCGCCTCCACGATCCCGATGAAGCCGATCGCGCGTTGCAATCGCATCTCAACAGCGTCTCTGCTACCTGGCACGCCTTCGGTCAGACCACCAACAAAAAGAAATAATGCCACTTTAGTGAAGCAGATCGCATTATAAGCTTTCTGTATGGGGTGTTGCTTAATCGATCTGGTATAACAGGTATAAAGGTATATCGTTTATCAGACAAGCATCACTTCAGAGGTATTTATGGCAACGAATTTACGTGGCGTAATGGCCGCACTCCTGACTCCTTTTGATCAACAACAAGCACTGGATAAAGCGAGTCTGCGTCGCCTGGTTCAGTTCAATATTCAGCAGGGCATTGACGGCTTATATGTCGGGGGGTCGACCGGTGAAGCCTTTGTACAAAGCCTTTCCGAGCGTGAACAGGTACTGGAAATCGTCGCCGAAGAGGCGAAAGGCAAGATTAAACTCATCGCTCATGTAGGTTGCGTCAGCACTGCTGAAAGCCAACAACTTGCGGCATCGGCTAAACGTTATGGCTTCGATGCCGTCTCCGCTGTCACGCCGTTCTACTATCCTTTCAGCTTTGAAGAACACTGCGATCACTATCGGGCAATTATTGATTCGGCGGATGGGTTGCCGATGGTGGTGTACAACATTCCGGCGTTAAGCGGCGTTAAACTGACCCTGGATCAGATTAACACTCTGGTTACGTTGCCTGGTGTCGGCGCGCTGAAACAGACCTCTGGCGATCTCTATCAGATGGAGCAGATCCGTCGTGAACATCCGGATCTGGTGCTCTATAACGGTTACGACGAAATCTTTGCTTCTGGTTTGTTGGCGGGCGCTGATGGTGGTATCGGTAGTACTTACAACATTATGGGCTGGCGTTATCAGGGTATCGTGAAGGCGCTGAAAGAAGGCGATATCCAGACCGCGCAGAAGCTGCAAACCGAATGTAATAAAGTCATTGATTTACTGATCAAAACGGGCGTATTCCGCGGCCTGAAAACTGTCCTTCACTATATGGATGTCGTTTCTGTGCCGCTGTGCCGCAAACCGTTTGGTCCGGTCGATGAAAAATATCTGCCAGAACTGAAGGCGCTAGCCCAGCAGTTGATGCAAGAGCGCGGGTGAGTTGTTTCCCCTCGCTCGCCCCTACCGGGTGAGGGGAAATAAACGCATCTGTACCCTACAATTTTTATACCAAAGCGTGTGGGCATCGCCCACCGCGGGAGACTCACAATGAGTACTACAACCCAGAATATCCCGTGGTATCGCCATCTCAACCGCGCACAATGGCGCGCATTTTCCGCTGCCTGGTTGGGATATCTGCTTGACGGTTTTGATTTCGTTTTAATCGCCCTGGTACTCACCGAAGTACAAGGTGAATTCGGGCTGACGACGGTACAGGCGGCAAGTCTGATCTCCGCAGCCTTTATCTCTCGCTGGTTCGGCGGCCTGATGCTTGGCGCTATGGGCGACCGCTACGGGCGTCGTCTGGCAATGGTTACCAGTATCGTTCTCTTCTCGGCCGGGACGCTGGCCTGCGGCTTTGCGCCAGGCTACATCACCATGTTTATTGCTCGTCTGGTCATCGGCATGGGGATGGCGGGAGAATACGGCTCCAGCGCCACCTATGTCATTGAAAGCTGGCCAAAACATCTGCGTAACAAAGCCAGTGGCTTTCTGATTTCCGGCTTCTCGGTGGGTGCCGTCGTTGCCGCTCAGGTCTACAGCCTGGTGGTTCCGGTCTGGGGCTGGCGAGCGCTGTTCTTTATCGGCATTTTGCCAATCATCTTTGCTCTCTGGCTGCGTAAAAACATTCCGGAAGCGGAAGACTGGAAAGAGAAACACGCAGGTAAAGCACCAGTACGCACGATGGTAGACATTCTTTACCGTGGTGAACATCGCATTGCCAATATCGTAATGACGCTGGCGGCGGCTACTGCGCTGTGGTTCTGCTTCGCTGGTAACCTGCAAAATGCCGCAATCGTCGCTGTTCTCGGGCTGTTATGTGCCGCAATCTTTATCAGCTTTATGGTTCAGAGTACGGGCAAACGCTGGCCAACGGGCGTAATGCTGATGGTGGTTGTGTTATTTGCTTTCCTCTACTCATGGCCGATTCAGGCACTGCTGCCAACGTATCTGAAAACCGATCTTGCTTATGACCCGCATACTGTCGCCAATGTGCTGTTCTTTAGTGGCTTTGGGGCGGCTGTGGGTTGCTGTGTCGGCGGCTTCCTCGGTGACTGGCTGGGAACCCGCAAAGCGTACGTTTGTAGCCTGCTGGCCTCGCAACTGCTGATTATTCCGGTATTTGCGATTGGTGGCGCAAACGTCTGGGTGCTCGGTTTGTTACTGTTCTTCCAGCAAATGCTTGGACAAGGGATCGCCGGGATCTTACCGAAACTGATTGGCGGTTATTTCGATACCGACCAGCGTGCAGCGGGCCTGGGCTTTACCTACAACGTTGGCGCATTGGGCGGCGCACTGGCCCCAATCATCGGCGCGTTGATCGCTCAACGTCTGGATCTGGGTACTGCGCTGGCATCGCTTTCGTTTAGCCTGACGTTCGTGGTGATCCTGCTGATTGGGCTGGATATGCCTTCTCGCGTTCAGCGTTGGTTGCGCCCGGAAGCGTTGCGTACTCATGACGCTATCGACGGCAAACCATTTAGCGGTGCCGTGCCGTTTGGCAGCGCTAAAAACGATTTAGTCAAAACCAAAAGTTAATCCTGTTGCCCGGTCTTCTACCGGGCCTTTCGCTAAGGGAAGATGTATGTCGTTACTTGCACAACTGGATCAAAAAATCGCTTCTAACGGTGGCCTGATTGTCTCCTGCCAGCCGGTTCCGGACAGCCCACTCGATAAACCTGAAATCGTCGCCGCCATGGCATTAGCGGCAGAGCAGGCGGGAGCGGTTGCCATTCGTATTGAAGGTGTGGCAAATCTGCAAGCCACGCGTGCGGTGGTGAGTGTGCCGATTATCGGGATTGTGAAACGCGATCTGGAGGATTCTCCGGTACGCATCACGGCATATATTGAAGATGTCGATGCGCTGGCGCAGGCAGGCGCGGATATCATCGCGATTGACGGCACCGACCGACCGCGTCCGGTGCCTGTTGAAACGCTACTGGCACGTATCCACCATCACGGTTTACTGGCGATGACCGACTGCTCAACGCCGGAAGACGGCCTGGCATGCCAAAAGCTGGGAGCCGAAATTATTGGCACTACGCTTTCTGGCTATACCACACCTGAAACGCCAGAAGAGCCGGATCTGGCGCTGGTGAAAACGTTGAGCGACGCCGGATGTCGGGTGATTGCCGAAGGGCGTTACAACACGCCTGCTCAGGCGGCGGATGCGATGCGCCACGGCGCATGGGCGGTGACGGTCGGTTCTGCTATCACACGTCTTGAACACATTTGCCAGTGGTACAACACAGCGATGAAAAAGGCGGTGCTATGACCACACTGGCGATTGATATCGGCGGTACTAAACTTGCCGCCGCGCTGATTGGCGCTGACGGGCAGATCCGCGATCGTCGTGAACTTCCTACGCCAGCCAGCCAGACACCAGAAGCCTTGCGTGATGCCTTATCCGCATTAGTCTCTCCGTTGCAAGCTCATGCGCAGAGAGTTGCTATCGCTTCAACCGGAATTATTCGCGACGGCAGCTTATTGGCGCTAAATCCGCATAATCTTGGTGGATTACTACACTTTCCGTTAGTCAAAACACTGGAGCAGCTTACCGATTTGCCGACCATTGCCATTAACGACGCGCAGGCCGCAGCATGGGCAGAGTATCAGGCGCTGGAAGGCGATATAACCGATATGGTGTTTATCACCGTTTCCACTGGTGTTGGCGGCGGTGTAGTGAGCGGCGGCAAACTGCTTACCGGCCCTGGAGGTCTGGCGGGGCACATCGGGCATACGCTTGCCGATCCGCATGGTCCAGTCTGCGGCTGTGGACGCATAGGTTGCGTGGAGGCGATTGCTTCTGGTCGCGGCATTGCGGCGGCAGCGCAAGGGGAGTTGGCTGGTGCGAATGCGAAAACTATTTTCACGCACGCCGGGCAGGGCGATGAGCAGGCGCAGCAACTGATTCACCGCTCCGCACATGTGCTGGCAAGGCTGATCGCTGATATTAAAGCCACAACTGATTGTCAGTGCGTAGTGGTCGGTGGCAGCGTTGGTCTGGCAGAAGGGTATCTGGCGTTGGTGGAAACGTATCTGGCGCAGGAGCCAGCGGCATTTCATGTTGATTTACTGGCGGCGCACTACCGCCATGATGCAGGTTTACTTGGGGCTGCGCTGTTGGCCCAGGGAGAAAAATTATGATGATGGGTGAAGTACAGTCATTACCGTCTGCTGGGTTACATCCTGCGTTACAGGACGCGTTAACGCTGGCATTAGCTGCCAGACCGCAAGAAAAAGCGCCGGGTCGTTACGAATTACAGGGCGATAATATCTTTATGAATGTCATGACGTTTAACACTCAATCGCCCGTCGAGAAAAAAGCGGAATTGCACGAGCAGTACATTGATATCCAGCTGTTATTAAACGGTGAGGAACGGATCCTGTTTGGCATGGCAGGCACTGCGCGTCAGTGTGAAGAGTTCCACCATGAAGATGATTACCAGCTTTGCAGCGCCATTGAGAATGAGCAAACCATCATCCTGAAACCGGGAATGTTCGCCGTGTTTATGCCTGGAGAACCGCATAAGCCGGGATGCGTTGTCGGCGAACCTGGTGAGATTAAAAAGGTGGTAGTGAAGGTTAAGGCTGATTTAATGGCTTAAAACTTAGTTCGTTTTAAAGATTCTGCAGACACTGTCTGCAGAATTCGAAACCGCTGAAATTAACGGCGTCTATAGCCTTCCTCTAGCACCGCCTGTGTTCGAACGAGTTCATCCGCGAGTCGTTTTTCATCAGGTAGTTGCATCTTATATTCGCTTGCCAGAACGGTGTTAGGCAAACCAGCCAGTGCATAATGTGCTTCTCCGACTCCTTTTTCTGCACAGAGAACCAGACCGATGGGCGGATTTTCATCCGGTAGCGTCCAGTGCTCTTTGGCGTAGTTGAGATACATATTCATCTGTCCGGCATCGCTATAGCTGAATTTGCCCACTTTTAGATCGACGATTAGCAGGCAGCGTAAACGGCGGTGGAAAAACAGCAGATCGACACGAAACCAGTTGTCATCAATGCGTAACCTTCGCTGTCGACCAACAAAGGCAAAATCATCCCCAAGTTCCAGCATGAAATCCATCAGGTGGTTGATCAGCGCCTCCTCAAAATCGGATTCTGAGTATTCATCTTTCAATTCCAAAAATTCGAGCACAAAGGGATCGCGTATCGCCTGTTGCGGAAGAATATGCGTCTCGGCAGGGGCGTGTTGTTGCAGCATGGCTGATTTGTCATGTGACAGCAGTGTTCGTTCATAAAATTGGGTCGCAATTTGCCGCTCTAGCTGGCGGACAGACCAACCACAGCGGAGTGTCTCTTTCTCATAAAAGCTGCGGGCGTCAGCGTTTTTAACGGAAAGTAGACGGACGTAGGTGGACCAGGGCAGGGGGAAAGATTTGGCAGACAGCGTCTGCCAAATCTTTGCCGATGGGAATTCTGCAGACGGTGTCTGCGGAATTCCCAATGGTGTTAATTCGCCAGACACTGTCTGGCGAATTTCAACATGTTGAAAAAAGAGGTAAAAAAGCCTCATTTGGCGTAAGTTTTTTGCAGAGAACCCACGCTTATACCTTAGACTTAAATCCTTTGATAGTCGCTTGATTAGCTGCGCACCATACGCAGCTCTGGCCTCGCCACCTTGTTCAAATTCGACAATTCGTCGGCCAATTTCCCAGTATGTCGCGGTCATCAGCGCGTTAACGCTACGTACCGTTTCCGTTCGGGCGCTATCGACCAGATGAATAATGCCGTCGTGGATTTGCTGGTAGCCTGCTGTGGTTCCTTCTGAGAGCGATTCCATTATCTTTCCCTTTATATGGCGCAGTGTTGAATAATGGAATCAGCTATACGCCGGGCATCTGCCGGTAACAATCCAGATGTGCGTATTACATTGGTTTTCTTCAGATTATGCGAGGCGCTTTCCAGAACGAAAGGAGAATTTCAGCGCCGACTCTTTTCTGAGGAGGCGGCGCTGGGACAGAGCTTAAACTTCCAGCCAGTTCATAATGCCGTCTGCCGCCTTACGACCTTCAGCGATTGCGGTAACGACCAGATCGGAACCACGGACGATATCGCCGCCAGCAAAGATTTTCGGGTTACTGGTCTGGAAGGCGTTGTCGTTGCTTTCCGGGGCGATGATGCGGCCTTGCGAATCCAGCTCGACGCTGTGTTTTGCCAGCCATTCCATGCTGTGTGGGCGGAAACCAAACGCCATGATCACCGCATCTGCCGGAACGATATGTTCGGAACCTGCAACGATCTCCGCGCGGCGACGACCTTTGGCGTCCGGTTCACCCATTTCGGTGCGCACCATTTTCACGCCGCTGACTTTGCCGTTGCCGTTCACTTCAATACCCAGTGGCTGGACGTTGAATTTGAACTCAACACCTTCTTCCCGCGCGTTTTTCACTTCGCGGCGGGAACCCGGCATGTTCTCTTCATCACGACGATAGGCACAGGTGACGTGTTTCGCCCCCTGGCGCACAGACGTGCGTACGCAGTCCATCGCGGTATCGCCACCGCCAAGTACCACCACGCGTTTGCCTTCCATGCTGACGAACGGTTCTTCGCGGGTTTCGCCAAAGCCCATTAACTGTTTGGTGTTGGCGATGAGGAACGGCAGCGCTGCGTACACGCCATCGGCGTCTTCGTTTTCCAGTCCGCCGCGCATTGACTGATAAGTCCCGACGCCAAGGAACACCGCATCGTAATCACTCAGCAGATCGTCCAGCTGCACGTCGCGGCCCACTTGGGTATTGAGTTTGAATTCAATACCCATGCCGGTGAAGATTTCACGGCGGCGCGTCATTACCTCTTTTTCCAGCTTGAAAGCCGGAATACCGAAGGTCAGCAGGCCGCCGATTTCCGGGTGACGGTCGAAGACGACCGCTTTCACACCGTTGCGTGTCAGGACATCCGCACACGCCAGACCCGCCGGGCCTGCACCGATAATCGCCACTTTTTTACCGGTCTGTTTCACGCCAGACATATCCGGACGCCAGCCCATTTCGAACGCTTTATCATTGATATAACGCTCAATGTTGCCGATGGTCACCGCACCAAACTCATCGTTCAGGGTGCAGGAACCTTCGCACAGACGGTCTTGCGGGCAGACACGTCCGCAAACTTCCGGCAAGGTATTGGTCTGATGCGACAGTTCTGCCGCTTCAAAAATACGCCCCTCGTTGGCGAGCTTCAGCCAGTTCGGGATGTAGTTGTGTACCGGGCATTTCCACTCGCAGTATGGGTTGCCGCACGACAGGCAGCGGTCAGCCTGCGCTTTGGCCTGGCCTTCGGAAAACGGCTCGTAAATTTCAACAAACTCAATTTTGCGGATCTTCAGCGGTTTCTTTGGCGGATCAACGCGCTGCAGGTCGATAAATTGATAAACATTCTGACTCATTGTTACTACCCCTTACTGCGCCTGCACGCGCAACTCTGCTGCGCTACGACTACGGTGACCCAGCAGTGCTTTTACATCACTGGACTTCGGTTTAACCAGCGCAAATTTCGTGGCGAAGGTTGACCAGTTCGCCAGAATCTCTTCACCACGCTGGGAACCGGTATGCTGAACATGCTCGGTGATAAGACCACGCAGATGCTCTTCATGGATCGCCAGGGAGTCAACGCTTAAGACCTCGACCAGTTCCGGGTTAACGCGTTTGCGGAAATCGCCGCTTTCATCGAGAACGTAAGCGAAGCCGCCGGTCATGCCCGCGCCGAAGTTAACGCCGGTTTTACCCAGAATACAGACAATACCGCCCGTCATATATTCACACCCGTTGTCGCCAATACCTTCAACCACGGTAATCGCACCGGAGTTACGCACGCCGAAACGTTCACCCGCGCGGCCTGCGGCATACAGACGACCACCGGTCGCGCCATACAGGCAGGTGTTGCCGATAATACTTGCTTCATGGCTGCGGAAGGCTGAGCCAACCGGAGGGCGAATGGCGATTAAGCCGCCCGCCATGCCTTTACCGACATAGTCGTTGGCATCACCGGTCAGGTACAGTTCCACGCCGCCCGCGTTCCACACACCGAAGCTCTGGCCTGCGGTGCCGTTGAAGTACGCTTTAATCGGATCGGCTGCCAGCCCCTGATCGCCGTGCGTCTGGGCGATATAGCCCGAAAGCGATGCACCCACGGAACGGTCGGTGTTGCGAATATCGAACCAGAAGGTTTTGCTCTGACGCTCATCGACAAACGGTTTCGCCTGTTGCAGCAACTGCGCGTTTAGCAGGCCATTATCAAACGGCGGGTTGTTTTCGGTGCAGTAAAGTGCCTTACCAGCCTTAGGCTCGGCAGTCTCCAGCAGCTTCGACAGCGCCAGTTTCTGCTGTTTGGCGGTGAAACCGTCCAGCTCTTTGAGCAGGTCGGTACGGCCAATCAGATCCACCAGGCGCGTTACGCCCAGTTGCGCCATCAGCTCGCGGGTTTCACGGGCGATAAATTCAAAGTAGTTGGTCACTTTGAACGGCAAGCCGTGATAGTGGTTCTTACGCAGTTTGTCATCCTGAGTTGCTACACCGGTGGCGCAGTTGTTCAGGTGGCAGATTCGCAGGTATTTACAGCCGAGCGCCACCATCGGGCCAGTGCCGAAGCCGAAGCTTTCTGCGCCGAGAATCGCCGCTTTGATGATATCGACACCCGTTTTCAGGCCGCCATCGACCTGCAAACGGATCTTATGACGCAAGCCGTTGGCAACCAGCGCCTGTTGTGTTTCAACAAGCCCCAGTTCCCACGGGCAGCCTGCGTATTTCACCGATGAAAGCGGACTTGCGCCAGTGCCGCCGTCATAGCCTGCGATGGTGATTAAATCGGCATAAGCTTTCGCTACACCTGTGGCGATGGTACCAACGCCCGGTTCGGACACCAGCTTCACGGAGATCATCGCTTTCGGGTTAACCTGCTTGAGGTCGAAAATGAGCTGCGCTAAGTCCTCGATAGAGTAGATATCGTGGTGCGGCGGCGGGGAGATCAGCGTCACTCCGGGCACCGAATAGCGCAGTTTGGCAATGTAAGGAGTGACTTTATCACCCGGCAACTGACCGCCTTCGCCCGGCTTCGCGCCCTGGGCTACTTTAATCTGAATGACGTCAGCATTGACCAGGTACGCCGGAGTAACGCCGAAGCGACCAGAAGCCACCTGCTTGATGCGCGACACTTTGTTAGTGCCGTAGCGCGCCGGATCTTCACCACCTTCACCGGAGTTCGAGTTACCGCCGATGCTGTTCATCGCTTCCGCCAGCGCCTCGTGGGCTTCCGGGCTTAATGCGCCGATAGACATCGCGGCGGTATCGAAGCGTTTAAACAGTTCGCTTGCCGGTTCAACATCGGCAATGTTGACTGCGTTTTCACCCGGCGTAATTGCCAGCAGATCGCGCAGCGTGGTTGCCGGACGCTCATTAACCAGCTTCGCGTATTCCTGATAGTCGCTGTACTCGCCGCTTTGTACCGCCTGTTGCAGTGTGCGCACGACGTCCGGGTTGTAGGCGTGGTATTCGCCACCGTGCACGTATTTCAGCAAGCCGCCCTGGCTGATGGGCTTACGCGCCAGCCAGGCACGTTTCGACAGATTCAGCAGATCCTGCTGGAAGTCTTCAAAGCTTGCCCCACCAATGCGGCTAACCGCGCCCTGGAAGCACAGGCCCACTACATCATCGTGCAGACCGACCGCTTCAAACAGTTTCGAGCAGCGGTAAGACGCGATGGTGGAGATGCCCATTTTGGACATGATTTTGTACAAGCCTTTGTTGATGCCGTTACGGTAGTTGAGCATCACGGTACGATAATCTTTGGCAATCGCGTGGGTGTCTACCAGGCGGCCCAGCGTTTCATAGGCAAGGTATGGATAAATAGCCGTCGCGCCGAAGCCCAGCAACACGGCGAAGTGGTGCGGATCGCGGGCGCTGGCGGTTTCGACGATAATGTTGGCATCGCAACGCAGGCTTTGATCGACCAGACGGGTCTGGATCGCGCCAACCGCCATCGGGGCCGGAACCGGCAGGCGATCTTTAGCGATATTCCGGTCAGAAAGCACCAGCAGCACGGTGCCGCTACGCACCATCTGTTCTGCTTTGTCGCACAGCTCTTTGACCGTCGCTTCGAGCGTGGTTTTAGTGACGTCAAAGGTGATATCCAGCGTATTTGCGCGGTAGTGCTCCTCTTTCATCGTCGTGAGCTGTTTGAAATCGGAGTAGAGCAGAATCGGCGATTTAAAGCTTAAACGGTGCGCCTGGCCTTCTGCTTCACAGAAGACGTTCATTTCACGCCCGATGCTGGTGGCGAGCGACATAACATGCGCTTCACGTAGCGGGTCGATTGGCGGGTTAGTGACCTGCGCAAACTGCTGGCGGAAGTAGTCGTAAATAATGCGCGGCTGGCTGGAGAGCACGGCGAATGGGGTATCATCGCCCATCGAACCGACGGCTTCCTGGCCGTTTTCGCCCAGCACGCGGATCACAGAGTCCAGCTCTTCCGCGCTGTAATTAAACTGCTTCTGGTAGCTGGCAAGCGTGTCGTCGTCCAGTTCGCGGCTACCCACTTCTTCATCAGGCAGATCTTCAAACGGCACCAGGCGGCGGACGTTTTTCTCCATCCACTCTTTATAAGGGTGGCGGCTTTTCAGATCGTCATCGGTTTCTGCCGAGTGCAGAATGCGCCCACCGCGGGTGTCGATCACCATCAGTTCGCCAGGGCCAACGCGGCCTTTTTCCACCACTTCGTCAGGTTGGTAATCCCAGATACCCACTTCAGAGGCGCAGGTGATGAGCTTATCTTTGGTGATGACATAGCGCGCCGGACGCAGACCGTTACGGTCGAGGTTACAGGCGGCGAAGCGACCATCGGACATCACGATGCCCGCCGGACCATCCCACGGCTCCATATGCATGGAGTTAAAGTCGAAGAACGCGCGCAGTTCCGGGTCCATATCCGGGTTGTTCTGCCAGGCGGGTGGCACTAACAGACGCATGGCGCGGATGATATCCATCCCGCCAGCCAGCAGCAGTTCCAGCATGTTATCCATCGAACTGGAGTCAGAGCCGGTTTCGTTGACGAACGGTGCGGCGTCGTGCAGGTCAGGGATTAGCGGTGTCTGGAATTTATAGGTACGCGCACGCGCCCATTGGCGGTTACCGGTGATGGTGTTGATTTCACCGTTATGCGCCAGGTAGCGGAACGGTTGCGCCAGCGGCCAGCGCGGCACGGTGTTAGTGGAGAAGCGCTGGTGGAACAGGCAAATGGCCGATTCCAGACGCAGGTCCGCAAGATCCAGGTAGAAGCGCGGCAGATCCGCCGGCATACACAGACCTTTATAGATGTTCACCAGATTCGACAGGCTACAGACGTAGAAGTCTTTGTCAGCTTCGAGACGCTTTTCAATGCGGCGGCGGGCGATAAACAGACGGCGCTCCATATCGCGCGGACGCCAACCTGCCGGGGCGTTCACAAAAATTTGCTCAATGCGTGGCAGAGAGGAGAGGGCGATTTCACCCAGCACGCCTTCGTTAGTGGGGACATCACGCCAGCCGACAATCGACAACGTTTCGCGTTGCAGCTCTTCTTCAACGATGCGGCGTGCGGTCGCGGCGAGTTCAGGATCTTTATTCAGGAAAAGCATCCCGACGGCGTAGTTTTTCGCTAAACGCCAGCCTCGCTCCTGCGCAACAATGCGAAAAAAGCGATCCGGTTTTTGTAACAGCAAGCCGCAACCGTCACCGGTTTTACCATCGGCGAGAATCGCGCCACGGTGCTGCATGCGGGCCAGTGCGTGTATTGCAGTACGCACTACCTTGTGGCTAGGTTCGCCTTCTATGTGGGCGATCAGGCCGAAACCACAGTTATCCCTCTCAAGGGATTTATCGTACAACATATCGTGAACCTCCCCCAGGCTCTGCGGGAACCCCACTTCCGAACCGCTGCGCACGGGCACAGAAAGAGCGTGGCGACGGGGTTTGCGTTTCATACGCGCGCCTCGCATTCGCCCCCTTGTTGTCCTTTTCGCATCGATTAATACGGTGAAGAGGGGATCTCAATTACTGCATAAATATGATGAGCAGGCTGCTCATCCAGAAAGCTTCCAGCGGATTTCCAACTTATCGGGAAAGCTGATACAGGTCAAATGGCAAGCTTATTGGTACAGAAATGTGCTTTAGCGCAAAATTCTTTATTAATTTATTGAAATTAAAAAGGATTTGTTAATTAAGTTGAAAAGAGGCGTCGTTAGGGAAACAGTCAATTCCTGACTGTCATAAAGGCATGTTAACCCTTATCCTGCCTTGAACTGACGAGAAAGGCAGTATTTTATACTGCATTAATTGGTAATGACGTTTCATGCTACTGTTTTTGCCTAAAATCCATAACCTGATAAAAAAATCTGACACAAGATAAGCAAAAGTGATTTATGTGATTATGAATGAAATTTCGGTAATTTTGATTGATTATGCAGTTGATAAAGGCAGGCCGGGACGATTGATCCAGGTCATCGCCGAATTGAGCTAAAAATGGCAGGCTTTGGCCTCTTTTCAAGGCGCGGTCTATCAGATTATGCAGTTACAGAAATTAGTCAATATGTTTGGTGGTGATCTCACCCGTCGTTATGGGCAAAAGGTGCATAAGCTGACGCTGCACGGCGGTTTTAGCTGCCCTAACCGTGACGGTACCATCGGGCGTGGTGGCTGCACATTCTGTAATGTTGCCTCGTTTGCCGATGAAGCGCAGCAGCATCATTCCATTGCCGAGCAACTGGCGCACCAGGCGAATTTAGTTAACCGCGCTAAACGCTATCTGGCCTACTTTCAGGCGTATACCAGCACCTTTGCGGAAGTTCAGGTGCTGCGTTCTATGTATCAGCAGGCGGTGAGCCAGGCCAATATTGTCGGTTTGTGTGTTGGTACCCGCCCGGACTGCGTGCCGGATGCGGTGCTGGATCTGCTTTGCGAATATAAGGACCAGGGCTACGAAGTGTGGCTGGAGCTGGGGCTACAAACCGCCCACGACAAAACGCTGCATCGCATCAATCGCGGTCATAATTTTGCCTGCTATCAGCGCACGACGCAGCTGGCGCGTGAGCGCGGGCTGAAGGTGTGTTCTCACTTAATTGTCGGCCTGCCTGGCGAAGGGCAGACTGAATGTTTGCAAACGCTGGAGCGAGTGGTTGAAACCGGCGTGGACGGCATAAAGCTGCATCCGCTACATATAGTAAAAGGCAGCATTATGGCGAAAGCCTGGGAAGCGGGGCGTTTGAACGGTATTGAACTGTACGATTACACGCTCACTGCCGGAGAAATGATTCGCCATACGCCACCGGAAGTGATCTACCACCGCATTTCCGCCAGCGCCCGTCGCCCAACGTTGCTTGCTCCGCTGTGGTGCGAAAATCGATGGACGGGAATGGTCGAGCTGGATCGCTATCTGAATGAACATGGCGTACAGGGATCGGCGCTGGGACGTCCGTGGCTACCTCCAACGGCGTAGGCCATTGAGGGGAATTCCGCATTTCTCACACAATTTATAACGTAACTGTCAGAATTGGGTATTATTGGGGCAGGTTGTCGTGAAGGAATTCCCTAATGAAGCAAATTCGTCTGCTGGCGCAGTATTATGTTGACCTGATGATGAAGTTAGGTCTGGTGCGCTTCTCAATGTTGCTGGCGCTGGCCCTCGTCGTTCTTGCCATTGTGGTACAAATGGCAGTGACCATGGTGCTGCATGGTCAGGTCGAAAGCATTGATGTTATTCGTTCTATCTTCTTTGGTCTGCTGATTACGCCGTGGGCGGTCTACTTTCTATCGGTGGTCGTCGAGCAACTGGAGGAGTCACGACAACGTCTGTCACGGCTGGTGCAAAAACTGGAGGAGATGCGCGAGCGCGATTTGAGCCTCAACGTTCAGTTAAAAGATAATATTGCCCAGCTAAATCAGGAAATTGCCGTTCGTGAAAAAGCAGAAGCCGAACTGCAGGAAACCTTTGAACAACTGAAAATTGAAATTAAAGAGCGCGAAGAGACACAAATTCAGCTCGAGCAGCAATCCTCATTCTTACGTTCCTTCCTTGATGCTTCACCCGACCTGGTTTTTTATCGTAACGAAGATAAAGAGTTTTCCGGCTGTAACCGCGCGATGGAGCTGCTGACCGGAAAAAGCGAAAAACAACTGGTTCACCTGAAACCTGCTGATGTTTACTCACCGGAAGCCGCTGCGAAAGTCATTGAAACCGATGAAAAAGTGTTCCGTCATAATGTGTCACTGACCTATGAGCAGTGGCTGGATTATCCCGACGGACGCAAAGCCTGCTTTGAAATCCGTAAAGTGCCGTACTACGACCGCGTGGGTAAACGTCACGGTTTGATGGGCTTTGGTCGCGACATTACCGAGCGTAAGCGGTATCAGGATGCACTTGAACGCGCCAGCCGCGACAAAACGACGTTTATTTCCACCATCAGTCACGAATTGCGTACACCGCTGAACGGTATCGTCGGCCTGAGCCGCATTCTGCTGGATACCGAACTCACCGCCGAGCAGGAAAAATATCTCAAAACCATCCATGTTTCTGCCGTCACGCTGGGGAATATCTTCAACGATATTATCGACATGGATAAGATGGAACGGCGCAAGGTCCAGCTTGATAATCAGCCGGTTGATTTCACCAGCTTCCTTGCCGATCTGGAAAATCTCTCCGCATTGCAGGCGCAACAGAAAGGATTGCGCTTTAATCTGGAGCCGACGCTGCCATTACCGCATCAGGTCATTACCGACGGGACGCGTTTACGGCAGATCCTGTGGAACCTCATCAGTAACGCCGTCAAATTTACCCAGCAGGGCCAGGTTACCGTGCGCGTGCGCTACGATGAAGGCGATATGCTGCATTTTGAAGTGGAAGATTCCGGCATTGGCATTCCGCAGGATGAGCTGGATAAAATTTTCGCCATGTATTACCAGGTGAAAGACAGTCACGGCGGTAAGCCCGCCACTGGCACCGGTATTGGTCTGGCCGTTTCTCGTCGTCTGGCGAAAAATATGGGCGGCGATATTACGGTTACCAGCGAACAGGGCAAAGGTTCCACCTTTACGTTGACGATCCACGCACCGTCGGTAGCAGAAGAGGTTGATGATGCGTTTGATGAAGACGATATGCCTTTACCGGCGCTGAATGTGCTGCTGGTGGAAGACATTGAACTGAACGTGATTGTCGCACGCTCTGTGCTGGAAAAATTAGGTAACAGCGTTGATGTCGCCATGACCGGCAAGACGGCGCTGGAGATGTTTAAACCGGGCGAATACGACCTGGTGTTGCTGGATATTCAGTTGCCAGATATGACCGGGCTGGATATCTCTCGTGAACTGACGAAGCGTTATCCGCGCGAGGATTTACCGCCGCTGGTGGCCTTAACCGCTAACGTGCTGAAAGACAAACAAGAGTACCTCAATGCTGGAATGGATGATGTGCTGAGTAAGCCGCTTTCTGTTCCGGCGCTAACCGCGATGATCAAGAAATTCTGGGATACCCAGGATGATGAGGAGAGTACGGTGACGACAGAAGAGAACAGTAAATCAGAAGCATTGCTCGATATTCCCATGCTGGAACAGTATCTCGAACTTGTAGGACCGAAGCTGATCACCGATGGGTTAGCGGTGTTTGAGAAGATGATGCCGGGATATGTCAGCGTGCTGGAGTCAAATCTGACGGCGCAGGATAAAAAAGGCATTGTTGAGGAAGGACATAAAATTAAAGGTGCGGCGGGGTCAGTGGGGTTACGCCATCTGCAACAGCTGGGTCAGCAAATTCAGTCTCCTGACCTTCCAGCCTGGGAAGATAACGTCGGTGAATGGATTGAAGAGATGAAAGAAGAGTGGCGTCACGACGTAGAAGTACTGAAAGCGTGGGTAGCAAAAGCTACTAAAAAATGACCCCGGCTAGACCGGGGTGCGCGAATACTGCGCCAACACCAGGGAAATCTTGGCTGCGCCGTAAATTATTATGATGAGTTACAAGGGCACAGCACTGTTTTTCAGGCCGCACGCAGTTAAGATAGCAAAACTTAAATGATTTGTTACATGAATCAGTTAAATGTGTGATGCGTAGCATTTTTATTAAAAAAATTAATGTGTTTCAGTCAATTGCGAAAGGATGATCACAATGAAGAAAATTGGCGTAATTCTGAGCGGATGCGGCGTCTATGACGGTTCTGAAATTCATGAAGCGGTGTTGACGTTGTTAGCTATTTCACGCAGCGGTGCGCAGGCGGTCTGCTTTGCACCGGATAAGCAGCAGGTTGATGTTATCAACCATTTAACTGGCGAAGCGATGACGGAAACGCGCAATGTGCTGATTGAAGCGGCACGAATAACGCGCGGTGAAATCCGTCCTCTGGCTCAGGCCGATGCCGCTGAACTGGATGCGTTGATTGTGCCGGGGGGGTTTGGCGCGGCGAAGAATTTAAGCAATTTTGCCAGTCTTGGTAGCGAATGCACCGTTGACCGTGAATTAAAGGCGCTGGCACAAGCGATGCATCAGGCCGGAAAACCGCTTGGTTTTATGTGTATTGCCCCGGCGATGCTGCCGAAAATTTTCGATTTCCCGCTGCGTTTGACCATCGGTACTGATATCGATACCGCAGAAGTGCTGGAAGAGATGGGCGCGGAGCATGTGCCGTGTCCTGTCGATGATATCGTGGTTGATGAAGACAATAAGATTGTCACCACCCCGGCATATATGCTGGCGCAGAACATTGCAGAAGCGGCGAGCGGCATTGATAAGCTGGTTTCCCGCGTGCTGGTTCTGACTGAATGAGTAAAAGCCGCTTAACGGTGTTAAGTTTCGTTCGCCGTTTTCTTCTACGGTTAATGGTTGTCCTCGCCGTTTTCTGGGGCGGGGGCATCGCGTTGTTTAGCGTTGCGCCTGTTCCTTTCTCAGCGGTAATGGCCGAGCGACAAGTCAGCGCCTGGCTGCATGGCAATTTTCGTTACGTGGCACATTCTGACTGGGTCAGTATGGATCAAATCTCGCCGTGGATGGGACTGGCGGTGATTGCCGCAGAAGATCAGAAGTTTCCTGAGCACTGGGGCTTTGATGTCGCTTCCATTGAGCAAGCCCTGGCGCACAACGAGCGCAATGAAAACCGTATTCGCGGTGCTTCAACGATTTCTCAGCAGACAGCCAAAAATCTCTTTTTATGGGATGGGCGTAGCTGGGTTCGAAAAGGGCTGGAAGCTGGATTAACGCTGGGGATAGAAACAGTCTGGAGCAAAAAGCGTATCCTGACGGTTTACCTGAATATCGCCGAATTTGGCGACGGTGTGTTTGGCGTCGAAGCTGCGGCACAACGTTATTTCCACAAACCCGCGAGCAAACTTACCCGGTCGGAAGCTGCGTTACTGGCTGCCGTATTACCTAATCCACTGCGTTTCAAAGTCTCCGCGCCATCGGGCTATGTGCGTAGCCGTCAGGCGTGGATTTTACGGCAGATGTATCAGTTAGGCGGTGAGTCGTTTATGCAACAACACCAGCTGAATTAAGCTTCGCGCGAAGTGAGGGCCAGCGTTTTGCTCTCACGTGGTTGCAGATCTTTCTGTAGGGCAATAGCCAGTGCCGGCTGGGCGATAAACCGTTTCCATAACCGCTCTTGCTTTCGCTGACAACACCACTTTGACCAGGTCGCCAGTGGAATCAACGTGCTTTCACCAATGTTGTCGCAGACGACGGGGATAACCTCTGACTCACTGATGCGGTGACAGAGGATATTCTGCGGCTTCAACGACATCGTCACGATATGGTTATCCTGCAAATAACGTTTCAGCTGTTTCAGTAACTGGCGCAGCTGTGCAACGTCTTCTTCGTAACGGCATTGTTCTGCAAATTCGGTCAGCGTAACGGAGGGCTTACCGTCGAAATCGGCAATCACATCGTAGACATAACCCGTTCCGCAATCCGTCTCCACGGTACCGTGATAGCGCGGTATTCCACTCCAGTCTTTTAACCGGCGACCAAGATGCGCGTAATACTTTAACTCACGGCGGATCTCTTTATCACCACCATCACCACGGTGGTAGACAATCTTGATACAGCGTTGGGCATCTTCCGGATGCGCATAACATTTCCGATGTCTTCCGGTGCCCAGGGGATTTTTTTCAGATAAGCGAATCATACCATCTCCTGGAAATATTTTCTGACGATCTCCAGTATGGTCGAATAACTTAAACAAAACCTAAACAATGCCTCTTAAGGTTTTCTTAAGGTTCTTCTGAAAGTGAAAAGCGCACAAAATGTACAATTTCCGTCATTAATAACGATTTCAGTACGCGCTTTTTTTATTGTCGGGGGGAGCTTGAAGGGATTTGTATGTCAAAGTGATGAAAATTAATCTTCATCAAAACCAGAGTTAAAGAGAGCGATAACGGCGGCCAGTGCTTCCTCTTCCTGTGGACCGGTCGCTTCGACTTCAATCTGCCGTCCTTTGGCAGAATCCAGCATCAGCAGCGCAATAACGCTGTTGGCTTCAGCTTCAGTGCCTTCATCGTTACGTAACAGCACTTCAGCGTCAAAACCCTGCATTAATTCAAACAGCTTCATTGCAGGCCGGGCATGCATGCCCAGCTTGTTTGTGATTTCAACAGTTTGCTTGACGGTCATGGTTTACGTTTTTCCAGCGTACGATGGCGTGACTGGACGTTTTTACCGCGTGAACGGAAGTAGTCTGCCAACTGCTCTGCAATATACACCGAACGGTGCTTCCCGCCAGTACAACCAATGGCGACCGTCAGGTAGCTACGGTTGTTGGTTTCCAGCATAGGTAACCATAGCTCAAGATAGCTTCGCGTCTGGTAAATAAAATTGTGTACTTCTGTGTGGCGGTCGAGGAACGCGGCGACAGGCTTATCAAGACCTGTCATCGGACGCAGTTTTGGATCCCAGTGCGGGTTCGGCAAGAAGCGCACGTCAAAGACGTAATCTGCATCGATAGGGATACCGTGTTTGAAGCCGAAAGACTCAAAGACCATGGTCAGTTCGCGTTCACGTTTACCCAGTAAACGGGTACGCAACATTTCTGCCAGCTCGTGAACGGACATTTCTGAGGTATCGACAATCAGATCCGCTCGCGAACGCAGTGGTTCCAGTAGATCGCTTTCTTTGTCGATAGCACTTTCCAGCGACAGGTTTTTGCTGGAAAGCGGATGCAGGCGGCGCGTGTCACTGTAACGACGAATTAAGGTATTACGGTCGGCATCCAGGAACAGGAGTTGCGGTGAGAAAGCGTCAGGTAGGTTACTCATCGCCTGTTCGAATATTTCTGGTGACTCCGGCATATTACGAACATCAATGCTGACGGCGGCAGAAATCTCGCGATCGGCCAGAGTTCGAGCCAGATCGGGTAACAACACTACGGGGAGGTTATCCACGCAGTAAAAACCCATATCTTCCAGCGCACGAAGGGCGACAGATTTACCTGAACCTGAACGTCCGCTGACGATCATCAGTACCATGTACTGTTTCTCCTCACAACGTCTAAAAGAGACATTACCGAATAACTACGCTTCATCCGGAGTACCTTCGGTATCCGTAATGATTTGATACAGCTCTTCATCGCTCTGGGCTGCGCGTAAACGGCGGCAGATGGTTTTATCCGCCAGACGTTTCGCCACCAGCGACAGAGTATGCAGGTGCGTTTTGGTTTGGTCAGCCGGAACCAGCAACGCAAACAGTAAATCTACTGGTTGGTTGTCAATGGCATCGAAAGCTATGGGCGTTTCGAGCTGAACGAAAACGCCAACGGCGCGCAGAGTATCTTCTTCCAGTTTGCCATGCGGAATGGCTATACCATTGCCGATACCGGTACTGCCCATTTTTTCCCGCGTCAGGATAGCTTCAAAAACCACCTGAGGCGGCAGGCTAAGTTGTTTCGCCGCCAGCTCGCTGATGATTTCCAGGGCGCGTTTTTTGCTCTGACAGTGGACGCGGCTTCGCGTACATTCCCTGTTAAGAACAGTGCTAAGCTGTAGAGTTGTATCATTATTTGTCATAATTTCACCTAAGAACCTGCTCACTCAAACGGTGGAACAGGTTCGGAGCATTAACTGTACAAATGGCCCGTTGTGCCGCACAACAGGCCGCCATGCACATGCTAATTGCCCGGACAATTAGTGTTGTTTCAGTTTATCTTTATGTTTGGTCAACTGGCGTGCCAGCTTATCAATTAAGCCATCAATGGCAGCGTACATGTCCTGACCTTCCGCGCTGGCATGAATTTCACCACCGTTTACATGCAGTGTTGCATCTGAGGTATGGGTGACTTTCTCCACTTTCAGAACAACATAGACCTGGTTGATTCGGTCAAAATATTGCTCAAGTTTGGCAAATTTAGCAGTAACAAATTCGCGCAGTGCCTCGGTGATCTCGACGTTATTTCCGGTAATGTTGAGCTGCATAGTGTCTTCCTTATCGGTTGGGTCAAACGAGCTGTTTACGCTGGTTTGACGGCGGAATGGATAAAGACTCTCGGTACTTCGCAACAGTGCGGCGTGCCACCATGATACCTTGTTCTGACAGCAAAGAGGTTAACTTGCTGTCGCTTAGCGGTTTCGCTGGGTTTTCCGCCGCGATTAATTTCTTCACCAGCGCACGAATTGCCGTTGAGGAAGCTTCGCCGCCGCCCTCGGTATTGACGTGACTGGAAAAGAAATACTTCAGTTCAAAAATGCCTCGTGGACTATGCAGGTATTTTTGCGTGGTCACGCGAGATATCGTCGATTCATGCATTTCGACAGCCTGGGCGATATCGGCCAGTACCATCGGTTTCATATATTCTTCGCCTTGCTCAAAGAAGGCTTGCTGCTGTTCAACGATACAGCGACTCACGCGTAGTAGCGTATCGTTACGGCTTTCCAGACTCTTGATCAACCATTTGGCATCCTGCAGATTGCTGCGGATAAACTGGCTGTCACCGTCGTTGCGCGCGTTATTGCACATCGAAGCGTAGTGTTGGTTAATTTGCAGACGCGGAATGCTGTCGCTGTTGAGTTCTACCGTCCAGTGACCGTTATGCTTACGCACCAGTACATCTGGAATAACATACTCCGGTTCACCAGTCTGGATCGACTGTCCGGGGCGTGGATCGAGCGACTGGATCAGATTGACGGCTTCTTTCAGCACATCTTCTTTCAGTCGCGTGACGCGCATTAAGGTGCGGAAGTCGTGATTGGCTAACAGATCGAGATGATCGCTAATGATCAGTCTCGCCTCTTCCAGCCACGGCGTAGTTTTGTCGAATTGGGAGAGTTGGATCAGCAGGCAGTCACGCAGATCTTTCGCCGCTACGCCGACCGGATCAAACCGTTGGATCCGCTTCAGGACGGCTTCAACTTCATCGATGTCGATTTCTTCATCGCCCATACTTTCGAGAATATCTTCCAGCGGAACAGTCAGATAACCGGTGTCATCAACGGCATCGACGATAGAGGTAGCAATAGCGCGGTCTGTGTCGGAAAACGGTGTCAGCTCGACTTGCCACATCAGGTAATCTTGCAAGGTCTGCGTTGTTTCGCCCTGATAGACCGGCAGCTCGTCGTCAATGTAGTCACCGCTGGTGCCGGAGGGTGTACCAGCGGTGTAAATGGTGTCCCAACTGGCATCGAGCGGCAGCTCTTCCGGCATCTCTTTTTGTTCGAGTGCGTCGGCGGTGTCCAGTGTTTCACTGTCTTGCGTTTCGCGGGTGTCGATTTCTTCATGAGTGTCGATTTGCTCAAGCAGCGGATTACTCTCCAGCGCCTGCTGTAGCTCCTGCTGAAGTTCCAGCGTCGACAACTGCAACAGACGAATAGCCTGTTGGAGCTGTGGCGTCATCGCCAGTTGTTGGCTAAGCCTGAGTTGCAAACCTTGCTTCATGTTCAGAATCGTACTCTCCTGATAAAACGTCGCAAACTTCTACCCTATCAGAGTCTGAAGTCTTCCCCAAGGTATACACGCTTAACATGTTCGTCTTGTAAGATTTCTGTAGGCGTGCCGTGGGCGATCAAATGCCCCTGACTGACGATATAAGCGCGTTCACAAACCGCCAGCGTTTCACGCACGTTATGGTCGGTGATCAGCACGCCCAGGCCGCTGTCGCGCAAGTGCTCAATGATGCGTTTGATGTCGATAACCGAGATCGGGTCAACCCCGGCAAACGGTTCATCAAGCAGAATAAATTTCGGATTCGCAGCCAGTGCACGGGCAATTTCTACACGGCGACGTTCACCCCCGGAGAGTGACTGCCCCATGCTGTCACGCAGGTGTTCGATGTGAAACTCTTCCATCAGCTCGTTCGCGCGGTCTTCACGTTGTTCAGCAGACAAGTCGTCACGAATTTGCAGTACCGCCATCAGGTTATCGTAAACGCTGAGGCGACGAAAAATGGAGGCTTCCTGCGGCAGATAGCCGATACCGCGGCGCGCGCGCGCATGCAGAGGCAGCAGACTGATATCGTCATCATCAATAATGATATTGCCCGCATCGCGCGGCACAATGCCAACAACCATGTAGAAAGTGGTGGTCTTACCGGCACCGTTTGGCCCCAGCAGACCGACAATTTCCCCGGAGTTGACGGTCAGGCTAACGTCTTCTACCACGCGGCGGCCTTTATAGGCTTTTGCAAGGTTCTTTGCAGTTAATGTTGCCATAACGAATTAATTACCCTTCTTCTGTGCCGGGGTCTGGCCTTTGTTGTTTTTGTCCTGCAGCTGCGACGGCACCAGAACGGTGGTTACGCGCTTGCCTTTGTCGCTGAACGCCTGCATTTTCTGCTCTTTCACCAGGTAAGTGATCTTATCACCCTTAATGTTGCTATCGACCTGCTGCAGATAAGCATTACCCGTCAGAACGACAAAATCTTTTGCCAATTCGTAGTGCATCTGGGAAGCGTGACCTTCAACGGGTTTACCGTTGTCCTGCATCTGGTAGAACGTTGCCGGTTTACCGTAGCCGTCAATCACTTCTTTACCTTGTTCGCCGCCCGGACGGGTAACGACCACTTTGTCGGCATTAATTTTGATGGTGCCCTGGGTGACGATGACATTACCGGTAAAGGTAACCACGTTGCCTTGCATATCAAGAGATTGCTGGTCCGATTCAATGTGGATCGGCTGATCAGTGTCTCCGGTTACGGCAAATGCCGGAATGGTGGCGGCCAGAAGTGAGCTGGCAAGCACAAGATTAAGGCTGAGTTTGTTTGTTTTGAATTTCATAGGATGTTCTAACCTTTTCAATCAGCTCGGCGTTCTTGCTGCGTAAGTTGCCGCGCATTTTCAGACCGCTGGAGTTAAATGTTGTTCCGTATAACGTGACAAGGTCTTCAGAGGTAACATCCTGCGTCACCAGATTGATCTGCGCGTTATCCGTCGTGATTCTGCGAAGTTGAGAGTCCGGCACGAGTGCGTTGACTTCAACGTGTCCATATAAATAGAGCATCCGGTCATTGGTCAGCTTGGCTTTATCTGCTTTTACGGACCATGTCGGGATTTTATCCTTATCAAACGTGGTAAGTACCGGCTGCGTAAACCACGAAACGGCCTGATCGGAATAATATTCAACGTGTTGAGCAATCAATCGATAGCTTAGTGCCCCTTCTGGGTTATAGACGAGCGTGTCCGTATGCTCGCTTTTATAGGTGGGATCATTATTGTTGATGACCACCTGGGCGGTATCGTCTTTTTCGGCCATATTAATGCCGATCATCACCAGAACCGCCAGTGATAGCACAATGATAACCCAACGTCTGGCTTTACTCATATCGATTGCCCTTTGGCTTCATCCAGTTTGCCCTGCGCCAGGAGTAATAAGTCGCAAACTTCTCGCACTGCGCCACGACCGCCAGCAATGCGCGTCACGTAATCGGCGCGCGGGAGCAACAGTGGATGCGCATCGGCCACGGCGATGCTTAAACCCACTTTTTCCATTACCGGCCAGTCAATGAGATCATCGCCGACATAAGCCACATTTTCCGGGGCAATTGCCAGTTTTTCCAGCAGATCGCTAAAGGCGATCAGTTTGTTTGACTGCCCCTGATACAAGTGAGTGATCCCCAATGTGGCACAACGATCTTCTACCAGTTTAGCCTTTCGCCCGGTAATGATAGCGACTTCAATATCAGAGGTGAGCGCACAACGAATGCCATAACCGTCACGAACGTTGAACGCTTTCAGCTCTTCGCCATTATTGCCCATATAAATCAGGCCATCTGACAGTACGCCATCAACGTCGAGGATCAGCAGACGAATGTTCTCTGCTTTTGCCATAACGTCGGCGCTGACAGGGCCGTAACAGGTCGCAAGCGACGCACCTGCTTTGCTCATTGTTGTTTATCCTTGAATCTTTACACTACGCCTGCACGCAGTAAATCATGCATATGTAACACACCGAGTAAATGGTCGCCATCGGCAACCATCACGGAGGTGATATGGCGGGACTGCATTAAGTTCAGTGCCTCAACGGCCAGAATGCCAGGGCGTACACGTATTCCCCCCGGCGTCATCACATCGGCAATACTTAACTGACGAACATCCACACCCATATCGAAGACACGGCGTAAATCACCGTCGGTAAAGATGCCTTCAATCATCATATTGTCATCGCAAATGACCGTCATACCAAGATTTTTGCGGGTAACTTCCAGCAACGCGTCGCGCAGGCTGGCCGTTTTCTTAACATGCGGGATCTCATCGCCCGTATGCATAATATCGTTTACGCGCAGCAGAAGTTTACGACCCAGTGCGCCGCCGGGGTGTGAGAGCGCAAAATCTTCAGCAGTAAAGCCGCGTGCTTTTAACAGCGCGACAGCGAGCGCATCGCCCATAACCAGCGTGGCGGTCGTGCTGCTGGTCGGTGCCAGCCCTAACGGACAGGCTTCTTTCGCTACTTTAACACACAGATGCACATCTGCGGCGCGCGCCATGCTGCTCTCCGGGCGACCGGTGATGCAGATTAACGGCACGTGAAGACGCTTAAGCACTGGAATTAAGGCCGTGATTTCGCTGGATTCACCGGAGTTAGAGATAGCAATCACCACGTCCTGCGGGGTGACCATACCCAAATCACCATGAGCAGCTTCACCTGGATGGACGAAAAATGAAGGTGTACCAGTGCTGGCAAACGTTGCCGCCATTTTGCGCCCAATATGCCCCGATTTCCCCATCCCCATGACGACAACTTTCCCTTTACACCAGAACATCTTTTCACAGGCAAGCGTGAAATTCTGATTGATGTATTGATCAAGCTCCGCCAGGCATTCACGTTCAATCGCCAGGACTTCTTTACCTGCTTGCTGAAAGTCAAAACCCGGTTGTAACTCTACGTGCGACATAATGCGTTTCCAGTTATTCAACGAGTATTGGCGATAACCAGTACAACATCGCCAGCCATACGATAAATCCGCCAGTTAATAATACCCCTACACCACGGCCCGGTTGCGGGGAGCGCCGCCAGCACAGCAACGCAAAAATAATGCTCACCAGCAACATCACGCTGTAGTCACGACTGTACGCCAGTGGATCAATCTCTCCAGGCGTTATCAGCGCGGGTAAACCCAACACGATGACAATATTAAAAATGTTTGCGCCAATGATATTCCCGACAGCAATGTCGTTTTCACCTTTGCGAACCCCCGCGATTGCGGTTGCCAGTTCTGGCAGACTGGTTCCGATAGCGATTGCCGTCAGACCCATCGTCAACTCGCTGATGGCAAAGTAATTCGCCAGCACCGTGGCGTTATCAACCACCATCCGCGTGGCCACTGGCATGATGATCAGCGCAATGCCGAGCCATAAAAACGCGACGGGCAATCCGCCTTCACGCGGCAGCTCTGCAAGCTGCTCTCTGGTCAGGCTGTCAGTCCCCTGACGTTCAGCCAGACGTGCAAGTTTAACAATGAACAGCAGCCATAGCACAGCCAGAAAGAGGAGAAAGATACCATCGCTGCGACTAAGTTGTCCGTCATAGAGTACGGAACCGGCCACCACACTGACCAACAACATTAAGGGTAATTCGCGGCGCAGAACATCGGAATGGACGGTAAAAGGACGTACCAGCGCAGCCAGACCGAGGATCAGCAAAATATTGATAATGTTTGATCCGAGGGCTACACCAACGGCTAAATCGCGTTGTTCGTGCAGTGATGCGGCAAGCGAAACGATGATTTCTGGTAACGATGTGCCAATACTGACCACCGTCATGCCGATGATCAGTGGCGGTATGCCAAAGGATCGGCAAAGAATGGACGCGGCAAATACCAGGCGGTCGGCACTGTAAACGACCAAAAGTAAACCAACAATTAACAGTGCCGTAGCTAAAAGCATCTAACGTCCTTTCTTCAGGTATACTCGCCGGTCCGCTGAAGATTTTCAGAAAGCCGTAACGGATTCTTAATTTTGACTTTATGCGGCTAAAAAGTAAAACAAATGCCAGCTTTCGCTAACCACGGCGAGTAATATTCTGTAAATATGTTGGGTTCAAGGTTAAATTGAGCGCCATGCTTAGAAAATCAACGCAAGACGAAGGGTGAATTATGGAGCAGTCTGTGGCGAATTTAGTCGATATGCGCGATGTCAGTTTTACGCGTGGCAATCGCTGCATCTTCGATAATATTTCCCTGACCGTGCCGCGAGGGAAGATCACGGCGATCATGGGACCATCGGGCATCGGTAAAACGACGCTACTCCGTCTGATTGGCGGGCAAATCGCACCAGATCATGGTGAGATCCTTTTCGATGGTGAGAATATTCCGGCGATGTCTCGTTCGCGCCTGTATACAGTGCGCAAACGGATGAGCATGTTATTTCAGTCCGGGGCGTTGTTCACTGATATGAACGTATTTGACAACGTTGCCTATCCACTGCGCGAACATACCCAACTTCCCGCACCTTTATTGCATAGCACAGTGATGATGAAGCTGGAGGCCGTGGGGCTGCGCGGAGCGGCTAAACTGATGCCTTCTGAACTTTCCGGAGGGATGGCGCGGCGTGCAGCGCTGGCGCGAGCAATTGCGCTGGAGCCGGATCTCATCATGTTTGATGAACCCTTTGTTGGGCAAGATCCCATCACCATGGGCGTACTGGTGAAGCTGATTTCTGAGCTGAACAGCGCGCTGGGCGTGACTTGTGTGGTGGTTTCTCACGATGTGCCGGAAGTGTTAAGTATTGCGGATCACGCCTGGATCCTAGCGGACAAAAAAATTGTCGCTCATGGCAGTGCTCAGGCGTTGCAGGCGAATCCTGATCCGCGCGTACGTCAGTTTCTGGACGGGATAGCTGACGGGCCTGTTCCGTTCCGCTATCCTGCCGGCGATTATCACGCTGATCTTTTACCAGGGAGTTAAGCCACTCATGCTGTTAAATGCGCTGGCGTCGCTCGGACATAAAGGGATTAAAACCCTGAGAACGTTCGGGCGGGCCGGGTTAATGTTATTCAATGCGCTGGTCGGCAAACCGGAATTTCGCAAACATGCGCCGCTGCTGGTGCGCCAGCTCTATAATGTCGGCGTCCTGTCGATGCTGATTATTGTGGTTTCTGGCGTGTTCATCGGAATGGTGTTGGGGCTGCAAGGTTATCTGGTTCTGACCACTTATAGTGCGGAAACCAGTCTGGGTATGCTGGTGGCGTTATCACTACTGCGTGAACTGGGGCCGGTGGTTGCCGCGTTGTTGTTTGCCGGACGTGCCGGTTCGGCGTTAACCGCAGAAATCGGCCTGATGCGCGCTACAGAGCAACTCTCCAGTATGGAGATGATGGCGGTGGATCCGTTGCGTCGGGTTATTTCTCCCCGTTTCTGGGCTGGGGTTATTTCATTGCCACTGCTGACGGTCATCTTCGTCGCCGTGGGGATCTGGGGCGGATCACTGGTCGGCGTCAGTTGGAAAGGCATTGATAGCGGGTTCTTCTGGTCGGCAATGCAAAATGCCGTCGACTGGCGTATGGATCTGGTCAATTGTCTGATTAAGAGCGTGGTGTTCGCCATCACGGTGACGTGGATTTCGTTGTTTAACGGCTACGACGCCATCCCGACGTCTGCCGGGATTAGCCGGGCAACCACTCGCACCGTTGTCCACTCGTCTCTGGCTGTTCTGGGGCTGGATTTTGTGCTGACCGCATTGATGTTTGGGAATTGAGTTCATGCAAACGAAAAAAAATGAAATTTGGGTGGGTATCTTTTTATTAGCAGCACTGCTGGCGGCGCTGTTTGTTTGCCTGAAGGCGGCGAACGTGACGTCCATACGTACTGAACCGACCTATACGCTTTATGCGACGTTCGATAACATTGGCGGCCTGAAAGCGCGCTCTCCGGTCAGCATTGGTGGCGTTGTTGTGGGCCGGGTGGCGGATATTACGCTGGACCCGAAAACCTATCTGCCACGCGTAACGCTGGAAATTGAACAACGTTATAACCACATTCCTGATACCAGTTCGCTGAGCATCCGTACTTCCGGCCTGCTGGGGGAACAATATCTGGCATTAAACGTCGGTTTTGAAGACCCGGAACTGGGGACTGCTATCCTGAAGGATGGCGATACAATCCAGGACACTAAGTCTGCGATGGTGCTGGAAGATCTCATTGGTCAGTTCCTTTACGGTAGTAAAGGCGATGACAATAAGAATAGTGGCGATGCGCCAGCTGCTGCGCCAGGTAATAATGAAACCACTGAACCTGTGGGTACAACGAAATAATTTCAGGAGAACCGACGCATGTTTAAACGTTTAATGATGGTCGCTTTGCTGGTGATTGCACCGCTGAGTGCGGCAACCGCGGCAGACCAGACCAATCCGTATAAGCTGATGGACGAGGCGGCGCAGAAAACGTTCGATCGCCTGAAGAATGAGCAACCGCAAATTCGGGCCAACCCGGATTATCTGCGTACCATTGTTGATCAGGAACTGCTGCCATACGTACAGGTGAAATACGCCGGTGCGCTGGTGCTGGGTCAGTATTACAAGAGTGCGACCCCAGCTCAACGTGATGCTTACTTTGCCGCTTTCCGTGAGTACCTGAAGCAGGCTTACGGTCAGGCGCTGGCGATGTATCACGGTCAAACCTATCAGATTGCGCCAGAACAGCCGCTGGGTGATAAAACCATTGTGCCTATTCGCGTGACCATTATTGACCCGAATGGCCGCCCGCCGGTGCGTCTGGACTTCCAATGGCGTAAAAACTCCCAGACGGGCAACTGGCAGGCTTACGACATGATTGCAGAGGGTGTCAGCATGATCACCACCAAACAAAATGAGTGGGGGACGCTGCTGCGTACCAAAGGTATCGACGGCCTGACTGCGCAACTGAAATCGATTTCTCAACAGAAAATCACTCTGGAAGAGAAAAAGTAATGAGCGAGTCACTGAACTGGATGCAGACGGGTGACACGCTGGCGTTATCCGGAGAGCTGGATCAGGACGTTCTGCTACCGCTTTGGGAAATGCGTGAGGAGGCGGTGAAGGGGATTACCTGCATCGATCTTAGCCGTGTATCCCGCGTTGATACAGGTGGACTGGCGCTGCTGCTCCATCTTATCGATCTGGCGAAAAAGCAGGGCAACAATGTGACGCTTCAGGGGGTAAACGACAAAGTGTATACCCTGGCGAAATTGTATAATTTGCCTGCTGATGTTCTGCCTCGTTAAATTTTTTCAGGCCGGATAAGGCGTTAACCGCCTGTCCGGCAAACCTGCCTGCAAGTTGAGCCTTGTCTGATTTATCAGCGAGGCTTTTTGCTTATTTATGCCAGCGCAACTTTGCTCTAAGATGTTTCGCTGGTTTATTAACTGATGATTGAAGATCCCATGGAAAATAATGAAATTCAGAGCGTGTTGATGAACGCTCTCTCCCTCCAGGAAGTCCACGTTTCCGGCGATGGCAGCCACTTTCAGGTTATTGCCGTGGGTGAGTTGTTTGACGGCATGAGTCGGGTTAAAAAACAGCAGACGGTCTATGGCCCGCTGATGGAATATATTGCGGATAACCGCATTCATGCTGTGTCGATCAAAGCGTATACCCCTGCGGAGTGGGCGCGCGATCGCAAACTGAACGGCTTTTGAGCTATGGGCGATTCGCCGGTAGCGGATATGAATTGTTAACTGAGAACAAACTAAATGGATAAATTTCGTGTTCAGGGGCCAACGAAGCTCCAGGGCGAAGTCACAATTTCCGGCGCTAAAAATGCTGCTCTGCCTATTCTTTTTGCCGCACTACTGGCGGAAGAACCGGTAGAGATCCAGAACGTCCCGAAACTGAAAGACGTTGATACATCAATGAAGCTGCTAAGCCAGCTGGGTGCGAAAGTAGAGCGTAATGGTTCTGTGCATATTGATGCCCGCGAGGTTAATGTATTCTGCGCACCTTACGATCTGGTTAAAACCATGCGTGCCTCTATCTGGGCACTGGGGCCGCTGGTAGCGCGCTTTGGGCAGGGGCAAGTTTCACTGCCTGGCGGTTGTACGATCGGTGCGCGTCCGGTTGATCTACACATTTCTGGCCTCGAACAATTAGGCGCGACCATCAAACTGGAAGAAGGTTACGTTAAAGCTTCCGTCGACGGTCGTCTGAAAGGCGCACATATCGTGATGGATAAAGTCAGCGTTGGCGCAACGGTGACCATCATGTGTGCTGCAACCCTGGCGGAAGGCACCACGATTATTGAAAACGCAGCGCGTGAACCGGAAATCGTCGATACCGCGAACTTCCTGATTACGCTGGGTGCGAAAATTAGCGGTCAGGGCACCGATCGTATCATCATCGAAGGTGTGGAACGTTTAGGCGGCGGTGTCTATCGCGTGCTGCCGGATCGTATCGAAACCGGTACTTTCCTTGTGGCTGCGGCGATCTCTCGCGGCAAAATTATCTGCCGTAACGCACAGCCAGATACTCTTGACGCTGTGCTGGCGAAATTGCGTGACGCTGGAGCGGACATTGAAGTCGGCGAAGACTGGATTAGCCTGGATATGCATGGCAAACGGCCGAAAGCTGTTAACATACGTACCGCGCCGCATCCGGCATTCCCGACCGATATGCAGGCCCAGTTCACACTGCTGAACCTGGTGGCAGAAGGCACCGGATTCATCACCGAAACGGTCTTTGAAAACCGCTTTATGCACGTACCAGAGCTGAGTCGTATGGGCGCGCATGCCGAAATTGAAAGTAATACCGTTATTTGTCACGGTGTGGAAAAACTTTCTGGCGCACAGGTTATGGCAACCGATCTACGTGCTTCAGCAAGCCTGGTGCTGGCTGGTTGTATTGCGGAAGGGACAACGGTGGTTGATCGTATTTATCACATCGATCGTGGCTACGAACGTATTGAAGACAAACTGCGCGCTTTAGGTGCAAATATTGAGCGTGTGAAAGGCGAGTAATCGTCCGAGAGCTGGCAGCCCCGTTCGCGGGGCTACCGCCAGACCACTCATTTTTTCGGTTTAGTGTAGCTACGCATCAACTGCGTTCTGTCGATAAACTCATGGGTCTGCGGATCATGGTAGCGTGATGGCCAGATAACCCAGGGGTCAGTTCCCAGTGCTTTCGCAATAATCATCTCTCCTTTTGGCCATGGGCGCGATAATGCGTTCGCCAGCGTTGAGGAACTCAAACCATTTCTGCGAGATTCCGCCGCCATTGACGTTCCTTTCTTGCGTAAACCCGCAATGATGTCAGCGGGATGCCAGTCAATGAAATTACTTTCCATCTTTCCTCACTCCTTAAGTTAGTCGCTTTCATTCAGAACACTTCTTCTGTCGAGCATCACTATACTCCTGATGGCCTATTGCTCTAAAAAGTTCCTGTAAAGAGTGTGAATATTCAGAATATATAAAGATACATACACTGGTTTTTCAGGCGTTATTACGCTGAATAAGTGTTTTTATGGAACTTATTGGAATCATCCCGCGCACTGCGCGGGATGAGGGGGAGGGGATTAACGATCGCGTTGAACAGCGATGTGCGCGAGGCCGATGAGTGCTTCTCGCCACGGGGTGTCCGGGAGCACCTGTAACGCTGCGATGGCTTTGTCTGCTTCTTCCTCGGCACGCTGACGCGTCCATTCAAGAGAGCCACAAGCGTTCATTGCTTCCAGAACCGGTTCCAGAAGATGACGACCGTTACCCTGTTCGATGGCGGTACGAATCATCTGTGCCTGTTCTGGTGTGCCATGATGCATTGCATGCAGCAGCGGCAGCGTCGGTTTACCTTCGTTCAGATCGTCGCCGACGTTTTTACCTAACTGTTCGCCATCGGCATTGTAATCGAGTAAATCGTCGATCAACTGGAAAGCGGTGCCGAGATAACGCCCATAATCCTGCAGGCCTTTCTCCTCCTCCGGCGTACAGCCAGCCAGAATCCCGGAACACTGCGCGGCAGCCTCAAACAGACGCGCGGTTTTGCTATAGATAACGCGCATGTAGTTTTCTTCAGTGATGTCCGGATCGTTAACGTTCATCAGTTGCAGAACTTCACCTTCTGCGATGACGTTTACGGCTTCTGACATGACTTCCAGCACTTTGAGCGAACCGAGGCTGGTCATCATCTGGAACGCGCGGGTATAAATAAAATCGCCTACCAGCACGCTGGCGGCATTGCCAAATGCGGCGTTGGCGGTAGCTTTACCCCTGCGCATATCTGATTCATCCACAACGTCGTCGTGCAGCAGAGTCGCCGTGTGGATAAACTCGATCAGGGCAGCAATGGTGACATGCGCATTTCCCTCATAGCCAACAGCTCGTGCAGCCAGTACAGCAATCATCGGACGAATACGTTTACCGCCGCCGCTGACGATGTAATAGCCTAACTGATTGATCAGTTGGACGTCGGAATTAAGCTGCTCGAGAATTGCCGCATTAACACCCGCCATATCTTGCGCGGTTAACTCATTGATTTTTTCTAAATTCATCGCAAAAGCCGGGCTTTTCGCCCCGATTACCTTACTGTGAACAAAGGCAACTTAGGGTTTATGGTTAGGAATATAGGGTGATTGTACTGAAAAAATGGCACAGATAAACGTTACCGTACAAGTTGTGTTTTTTTTCTTCGTGTATTGACTGTAGCACTTGTCAAAGGCGTGCGTTTTGCGTAATATTCGCGCCCTATTGTGAATATTTATAGCGCACTCTGAATCATTGAAAAGGTGTGCGCGGAAGCGGAGTTTTATATGTACGCGGTTTTCCAAAGTGGTGGTAAACAACACCGAGTAAGCGAAGGTCAGACCGTTCGCCTGGAAAAGCTGGACATCGCAACTGGCGAAACTGTTGAGTTCGCTGAAGTGCTGATGATCGCAAACGGTGAAGAAGTCAAAATCGGCGTTCCTTTCGTTGATGGCGGCGTAATCAAAGCTGAAGTTGTTGCTCACGGTCGTGGCGAGAAAGTTAAAATCGTTAAGTTTCGTCGTCGTAAACACTATCGTAAGCAGCAGGGCCATCGTCAGTGGTTCACTGATGTGAAAATTACTGGCATCAGCGCCTAAGACCTGAGGAGAGATTTCAAATGGCACATAAAAAGGCTGGCGGCTCCACACGTAACGGTCGCGATTCAGAAGCTAAACGCCTGGGCGTTAAGCGTTTCGGTGGCGAATCCGTTCTGGCGGGTAGCATCATCGTTCGTCAACGTGGTACCAAATTCCACGCTGGCGCTAACGTAGGTTGCGGTCGTGACCACACTCTGTTTGCTAAAGCAGACGGTAAAGTGAAATTCGAAGTTAAAGGCCCGAAAAACCGTAAATTTATCAGCATCGAAGCTGAATAAGTTTTTCGCGTCCCGGTAACGGATGAAAGCCCCGCAACACGTTGCGGGGCTTTTTACATTCGATAACCGGTAAAAATGCGCATCGTGCGGCGTTAACTCGCAAATGCGTTTTGTAGGGAATACGGTATGAAGCAGCAGGCAGGCATTGGCATTCTTTTGGCGCTCACCACAGCAATATGCTGGGGGGCGTTGCCAATTGCAATGAAGCAGGTGCTGGAGGTGATGGAACCTCCGACAATCGTGTTTTACCGTTTCTTGATGGCGAGTATTGGCCTTGGTGCCATTCTTGCGGTGAAGAAGAGGTTGCCGCCATTACGCGTGTTTCGTAAGCCACGCTGGTTGATTTTGTTGGCAGTGGCGACCGCCGGGCTGTTTGGGAACTTCATCCTGTTCAGCTCATCCTTGCAATACCTGAGTCCGACCGCTTCGCAGGTGATTGGGCAACTCTCGCCAGTTGGCATGATGGTTGCCAGCGTATTTATCCTGAAAGAGAAAATGCGCAGCACCCAGGTAGTGGGGGCATTGATGCTCCTGAGCGGCCTGGTGATGTTTTTTAACACCAGTCTGGTTGAGATATTTACAAAGCTCACCGATTACACCTGGGGAGTTATCTTTGGGGTCGGTGCGGCGACGGTTTGGGTGAGTTATGGCGTAGCGCAGAAGGTTTTATTGCGTCGGCTGGCCTCACCGCAGATCCTGTTTTTGCTGTACACTTTATGTACAATTGCGCTCTTCCCTCTGGCAAATCCTGGAGTGATAGCGCAGCTTAGCCACTGGCAGCTCGCATGTTTAATTTTTTGCGGACTGAATACATTGGTAGGATATGGCGCCCTGGCGGAAGCGATGGCTCGCTGGCAGGCAGCGCAGGTGAGCGCGATCATCACGCTCACCCCACTGTTTACGCTGTTTTTTTCAGATCTTTTATCACTGGCCTGGCCCGATTTCTTCGCCAGACCGATGTTAAACCTTTTAGGTTATCTCGGTGCGTTTGTCGTGGTTGCGGGCGCGATGTATTCCGCCATTGGTCATCGTATTTGGGGCGGATTACGTAAGCATACAACGGTGGTATCGCAACCCCGCGCAGGCGAATGATTTACGGAGAATAAAATGAAGTTTGTTGATGAAGCATCGATTCTGGTCGTTGCAGGTGATGGCGGTAATGGTTGCGTGAGTTTCCGCCGCGAAAAATATATTCCGAAAGGCGGCCCGGATGGCGGCGACGGCGGTGACGGTGGTGACGTATGGATGGAAGCCGACGAGAACCTGAACACACTTATCGATTATCGTTTTGAAAAATCTTTCCGTGCAGAGCGCGGTCAGAACGGCGCAAGCCGCGATTGTACCGGTAAGCGCGGTAAAGACGTGACGATTAAAGTGCCAGTAGGTACGCGTGTAATCGACCAGGGTACCGGTGAAACCATGGGCGATATGACTAAACACGGTCAGCGTCTGCTGGTTGCTAAGGGCGGCTGGCACGGTCTGGGCAATACCCGTTTCAAATCGTCCGTTAACCGTACACCACGGCAGAAAACCAACGGTACGCCGGGCGATAAGCGCGAGCTGCTGCTGGAGCTGATGCTGCTGGCTGACGTCGGTATGCTGGGAATGCCGAATGCGGGTAAATCGACCTTTATCCGCGCGGTCTCGGCGGCTAAACCGAAAGTGGCGGATTATCCGTTTACCACTCTGGTACCGAGCCTGGGTGTGGTTCGTATGGATAACGAAAAGAGCTTCGTTGTTGCCGATATTCCAGGACTGATTGAAGGCGCTGCGGAAGGTGCAGGACTGGGGATTCGCTTCCTGAAGCACCTGGAACGTTGCCGCGTCCTGTTGCACCTCATCGATATCGATCCGATTGACGGTACCGATCCGGTTGAAAACGCGCGTATTATTATCAGCGAGCTGGAAAAATACAGCCAGGATTTGGCGGCAAAACCACGTTGGTTAGTCTTCAACAAGATCGACCTGCTGGATAAGGCAGAAGCTGAAGAGAAAGCCAAAGCGATCGCGGAGGCGCTGGGCTGGGAAGATAAATATTATCTGATCTCTGCGGCGAGCGGACTGGGCGTGAAAGATCTCTGCTGGGATGTGATGACTTTTATCATTGAAAACCCAGTTGTGCAGGCCGAAGAGGCGAAACAGCCAGAGAAAGTCGAATTCATGTGGGATGATTATCACCGTCAGCAGCTTGAAGAGATTGCTGAAGAGGATGATGAAGACTGGGATGACGACTGGGACGAAGACGACGAAGAAGGCGTTGAGTTCATTTACAAGCGTTAATCAGCTAAACCCCGGCCATGTGCCGGGGTTTCTCTTTAGACTAATTATTCTGATAAATATCTTTATACAAACGGCTTTCAAAACGCACTAACGGAATGCGGCGATTACGCTGATCCGCGGGTTCTACCGCATAGCCAGAAAGATATTGTACAAACGCCATTCGTTGCCCGCTCGCTGTGGTAATGAATCCCGCCAGGTTATATACCCCCTGCAAAGAGCCGGTTTTTGCTGAGACTTTTCCGTCCACGCCAGCCTGATGCAGGCCCGCACGGTACTGCAAAGAGCCGTCATAGCCTGCAAGCGGCAGCATAGAGATAAAGTTAAGTTCATTGTCATGTTGGGCAATGTATTGCAGCACCTGCATCATGGTGGCAGGTGCAATCAGGTTATGCCGCGAAAGCCCTGAACCATCGGCAATAATCGAGTTACCAATATCGATACCAGCTTGCTGACGCAGGATCTGACGTACGGCGTCCGATCCGGCCCGCCATGTTCCGGGCACATTGAAGCGCGCATGGCCTATCATGCGGAAAACCGTATCGGCAATCATGTTGTCTGACTTTTTCAGCATAATCTTAAGCAGATCGTGCAACGGGGCCGACTGTTTACTGGCAACTACCGTTCCGGGTTCATTAACCTGAGTCTGGCGCAGTAGTGTTCCGCTCCAGGTGATACCTGCCTGTTTTAACTCATCTTTCAGAATTGCACCGGCATAGCTGGCTCCATCCTGTATGGCAAAAGCCAACGGGAGCGGCTCAGAACGTTGTGGCAGGCATCCGGTCAGCGTAAAGCGGTTCAGGTCGCCTGGCACCACATCCAGCTCGCAATATTGCGCTTCGGCAGAACCACGGGGGAGGGTGCGTACCTGGCTGAACATCGTAACAGGGTAATAAGATGCCACGCGTATAAAGGCCATATCACCGGGTTTTTGGGCACTGTAGAGCGAGACGGAGAAACAGTTGCGGTCAACTATGGCGGCGGCAGGCGGAGCGCTAAAGCATTGTGTCATGTCATTCCACGGCCAGCCGGGGGCTTTATCGTGGCTGGCAAAAATGGAGGTGTCTATCAACACATTACCATCAATTTGGTTGACGCCAGATTTTTTCAAAGTCGTGACCATATTGCGAATATCCTGACGTTTTAACGTCGGATCGGCACCAAATCGCGCCACTAAGTCACCCTTGAGTACGCCGTTTTCCACATTGCCTTTGGTTTCAAGCGTAGTAGTAAAACGAAAATCGGGGCCGAGTTGAATCAACGCCGCCAGCGCAGTAATCACTTTCTGCGTACTGGCGGGCAGCGCCATCTGCTGACTGTGGTAATCAATAGCGGGGGCCGATGCGCCGACTTTTTGCACCATCAGGGCAAGGTTGGCGCCAGCGGGGAGTTGAGTAATGTACTCATCTACATTCGCGGCCTGAACACTGAACGCTATACAGCTGGTCAATCCGATGATAAATCTGGAAAATCGCATAATCTCGCGCTAACAACCTGGAATCGAGCCGTCATACTACGGCGCAACGCCCTATAAAGTAAACGATGACCCTGCGGGAACTTCAGGGTAAAATGACTATCAAAATGTGAATTGCAGCTGACCTGGGACTTGTACCCGGGTCGGTATTTTTTTGCTTCTGGTCCCGGTGAGGAGTTATGCCGGGCAGGCCGAACAGCTGGGGTGGGTGGAGACTCGCCCCATCAGGAATATTCAAGAGGTATAACAAATGCAAGCTATTCCGATGACCTTACGCGGCGCTGAAAAATTACGCGAAGAGCTGGATTTTCTGAAATCTGTGCGCCGTCCTGAAATTATTGCTGCTATCGCGGAAGCGCGCGAGCATGGCGACCTGAAAGAAAACGCCGAATACCACGCAGCTCGTGAACAGCAGGGTTTCTGCGAAGGTCGTATCAAAGATATTGAAGCCAAACTGTCGAACGCCCAGGTGATTGATGTCACCAAAATGCCTAACAATGGGCGCGTTATTTTTGGTGCTACCGTAACGGTGTTGAATCTGGATTCTGACGAAGAGCAGACTTATCGCATCGTTGGCGATGACGAAGCTGACTTTAAACAGAACCTGATTTCTGTAAACTCGCCTATTGCCCGTGGCCTGATCGGCAAAGAAGAAGATGATGTTGTGGTCATCAAAACGCCGGGCGGCGAAGTAGAATTTGAAGTAATTAAGGTGGAATACCTGTAAGAATTACCCAATACTCAAGATGTTGATGTATTGTAAAGAAAGGAAAAAGGCCGCTATGCGGCCTTTTATCAACGAACAGAGCGTGGCATTTTGCTCTCCTGCCTGCGGAAAACCCCTCGTTTTACACAGCAAATGTGTGTAACTTTAGGATAATCTTAGCGTGGCAACGAGATTTTACGTTCTTTAGTTGGGCGATAAAGCACCAGCGTTTTACCGATGACCTGTACATTACAGGCGCCGGTTTCGCGCACGATAGCTTCCACGATCAAGGTTTTAGTTTCGCGATCTTCGGTGGCGATTTTCACCTTGATGAGTTCATGGTGCTCTAACGCTTGTTCAATCTCGGCCAGTACCCCTTCGGTCAAACCATTACTGCCAAGCAGAACAACTGGCTTGAGCGGATGTGCCAGACCTTTCAGGTGCTGTTTTTGTTTAGTACTCAGATTCATCGTATTTTTTGCTTACGTTGGGATTGAAAACGGGTCATTCTACCGCCATCTCCCATATATCACCAAATAGGCGCGTAAAAATTTACGCAATTGGTTACGATGAGTTATCCCCATGGGAAAGTTAAATGACAGGTAAGAAGCGTTCTGCCAGCTCCAGCCGCTGGCTTCAGGAACACTTTAGCGATAAATATGTTCAACAGGCACAGAAAAAGGGGTTACGTTCCCGTGCCTGGTTTAAACTTGATGAAATACAGCAAAGTGACAAACTCTTTAAACCGGGAATGACGGTTGTCGACCTTGGTGCTGCTCCGGGTGGTTGGTCACAATATGTGGTCACCCAAATTGGCGGCAAAGGCCGCATCATCGCTTGCGATCTTTTACCTATGGATCCTATCGTTGGTGTGGACTTTCTTCAGGGCGATTTTCGTGATGAACTGGTGATGAAAGCACTGCTGGAGCGCGTTGGCGACAGCAAAGTCCAGGTTGTCATGTCCGATATGGCACCAAACATGAGCGGAACACCGGCGGTGGATATCCCCCGTGCCATGTATCTGGTGGAACTGGCGTTAGAAATGTGTCGTGATGTATTAGCGCCAGGTGGCAGTTTTGTAGTGAAGGTGTTCCAGGGCGAAGGTTTCGATGAGTATCTAAGGGAAATTCGCTCCCTGTTTACGAAGGTCAAAGTTCGTAAGCCGGACTCTTCTCGTGCACGTTCGCGGGAAGTGTATATTGTAGCGACCGGGCGTAAACCCTAACCGGGAGATTTCAGACGAAAGTTTGAAAGATGCTGGATATAGAGTATCCTGACGCTGTTTTTAACACAGTTGTAATAAGAGGTTAATCCCTTGAGTGACATGGCGAAAAACCTAATTCTCTGGCTGGTCATTGCCGTTGTGCTGATGTCAGTATTCCAGAGCTTTGGGCCCAGCGAGTCTAATGGCCGTAAGGTGGATTACTCTACCTTCCTACAAGAGGTCAATAACGACCAGGTTCGTGAAGCGCGTATCAACGGACGTGAAATCAACGTTACCAAGAAAGATAGTAACCGTTATACCACTTACATTCCGGTTCAGGATCCGAAATTACTGGATAACCTGTTGACCAAGAACGTCAAGGTTGTCGGTGAACCGCCTGAAGAACCAAGCCTGCTGGCTTCTATCTTCATCTCCTGGTTCCCGATGCTGTTGCTGATTGGTGTCTGGATCTTCTTCATGCGTCAAATGCAGGGCGGCGGTGGCAAAGGTGCCATGTCGTTCGGTAAGAGCAAAGCGCGCATGCTGACGGAAGATCAGATCAAAACGACCTTTGCTGACGTTGCGGGCTGCGACGAAGCAAAAGAAGAAGTTGCTGAACTGGTTGAGTATCTGCGCGAGCCGAGCCGCTTCCAGAAACTCGGCGGTAAGATCCCGAAAGGCGTCCTGATGGTCGGTCCTCCGGGTACCGGTAAAACGCTGCTGGCGAAAGCGATTGCAGGCGAAGCGAAAGTTCCGTTCTTTACTATCTCCGGTTCTGACTTCGTAGAAATGTTCGTCGGTGTGGGTGCATCCCGTGTTCGTGACATGTTCGAACAGGCGAAGAAAGCGGCTCCGTGCATCATCTTTATCGATGAAATCGACGCCGTAGGCCGCCAGCGTGGCGCAGGTCTGGGCGGTGGTCACGATGAACGTGAACAGACTCTGAACCAGATGCTGGTTGAGATGGATGGCTTCGAAGGTAACGAAGGTATCATCGTTATCGCTGCGACTAACCGTCCGGACGTTCTCGACCCGGCGCTGCTGCGTCCTGGCCGTTTCGACCGTCAGGTTGTGGTTGGCTTGCCAGATGTTCGCGGTCGTGAGCAGATTCTGAAAGTTCACATGCGTCGCGTACCATTGGCACCCGATATCGACGCGGCGATCATTGCCCGTGGTACTCCTGGTTTCTCCGGTGCTGACCTGGCGAACCTGGTGAACGAAGCGGCACTGTTCGCTGCTCGTGGCAACAAACGTGTTGTGTCGATGGTTGAGTTCGAGAAAGCGAAAGACAAAATCATGATGGGTGCGGAACGTCGCTCCATGGTGATGACGGAAGCGCAGAAAGAATCGACTGCTTACCACGAAGCAGGTCACGCGATTATCGGTCGCCTGGTGCCGGAACACGATCCGGTGCACAAAGTAACGATTATCCCGCGCGGTCGTGCGCTGGGTGTGACCTTCTTTTTGCCTGAGGGCGACGCAATCAGCGCCAGCCGTCAGAAACTGGAAAGCCAGATTTCTACACTGTACGGCGGTCGTCTGGCAGAAGAGATCATCTACGGGCCAGAACATGTTTCTACCGGGGCGTCCAACGATATTAAAGTTGCGACCAACCTGGCGCGTAACATGGTTACCCAGTGGGGCTTCTCTGAGAAACTCGGTCCGCTGCTGTATGCGGAAGAAGAAGGTGAAGTGTTCCTCGGTCGTAGCGTAGCGAAAGCGAAACATATGTCCGATGAAACGGCACGTATCATCGACCAGGAAGTGAAAGCACTGATCGAGCGTAACTATAATCGTGCGCGTCAGCTTCTGACCGACAATATGGATATTCTGCATGCGATGAAAGATGCTCTCATGAAATATGAGACTATCGACGCACCGCAGATTGATGACCTGATGGCACGTCGCGATGTACGTCCGCCAGCGGGCTGGGAAGAACCAGGCGCTTCTAACAATTCTGGCGACAATGGTAGTCCAAAGGCTCCGCGTCCGGTTGATGAACCGCGTACGCCGAACCCGGGTAACACCATGTCAGAGCAGTTAGGCGACAAGTAAGTTCCCGCATTAGATGACTGTATTTGTACCGAAAACCCCGGGGCGTGCTCCGGGGTTTTTTCTTATCAATTCATACCAGGGATAACATCATGAAACTCTTTGCCCAGGGCACTTCACTGGACCTTAGCCATCCTCACGTAATGGGGATCCTCAACGTTACGCCTGATTCCTTTTCGGATGGCGGCACGCATAACTCGCTGATAGATGCGGTGAAACATGCGAATCTGATGATCAACGCTGGTGCGACGATCATTGACGTTGGTGGCGAGTCCACGCGCCCAGGGGCGGCGGAAGTTAGCGTTGAAGAAGAGTTGCAGCGTGTTATTCCTGTGGTTGAGGCAATTGCTCAACGCTTCGAAGTCTGGATCTCAGTAGATACTTCCAAACCAGAAGTCATACGTGAGTCAGCGAAAGTTGGTGCTCACATTATTAACGATATTCGCTCTCTTTCCGAACCTGGCGCTCTGGAAGCTGCTGCAGAAACCGGTTTGCCAGTTTGCCTGATGCATATGCAGGGAAATCCAAAAACCATGCAGGAAGCCCCGAAGTATGACGATGTCTTTGCGGAAGTGAATCGCTACTTTATTGAGCAGATAGCTCGTTGTGAGCAGGCGGGTATCGCAAAAGAGAAATTGTTGCTCGACCCCGGATTCGGTTTCGGTAAAAATCTCTCCCATAACTATTCATTACTGGCGCGCCTGGCTGAATTTCACCATTTCAACCTGCCGCTGTTGGTGGGTATGTCACGAAAATCGATGATTGGGCAATTGCTGAACGTGGGGCCGTCCGAGCGCCTGAGCGGTAGTTTGGCCTGTGCGGTCATTGCCGCAATGCAAGGTGCGCACATCATTCGTGTTCATGACGTCAAAGAAACCGTAGAAGCGATGCGGGTGGTGGAAGCCACTCTGTCTGCAAAGGAAAACAAACGCTATGAGTAATCGTAAATATTTCGGTACCGATGGGATTCGTGGTCGTGTAGGGGATGCGCCGATCACCCCTGATTTTGTACTTAAGTTGGGTTGGGCCGCCGGTAAAGTGCTGGCGCGCCACGGCTCGCGTAAGATCATTATTGGTAAAGACACGCGTATTTCTGGCTATATGCTGGAGTCAGCACTGGAAGCGGGTCTGGCGGCTGCGGGCCTTTCCGCACTCTTTACAGGCCCGATGCCTACACCTGCCGTGGCTTATCTGACGCGTACCTTCCGCGCAGAGGCCGGGATTGTAATTTCTGCATCGCATAACCCATTCTACGATAACGGCATTAAATTCTTTTCTATTGACGGTACTAAGCTGCCGGATGCAGTTGAAGAAGCCATCGAAGCGGAAATGGAAAAAGAGATCAGCTGTGTTGATTCGGCAGAACTGGGTAAAGCCAGCCGTATCGTTGATGCTGCGGGTCGCTATATCGAGTTTTGCAAAGCCACGTTCCCGAACGAACTTAGCCTCAGTGAACTGAAGATTGTGGTGGATTGTGCAAACGGCGCGACTTATCACATCGCGCCGAACGTGCTGCGTGAACTGGGGGCGAACGTTATCGCTATCGGTTGTGAGCCGAACGGCGTAAACATCAATGCCGAAGTGGGGGCAACAGATGTTCGTGCGTTACAGGCGCGCGTACTGGCTGAAAAAGCAGATCTTGGGATCGCCTTTGACGGTGACGGCGACCGCGTGATTATGGTTGACCATGAAGGCAATAAAGTCGATGGCGACCAGATTATGTATATCATCGCGCGCGAAGGTCTGCGTCAGGGCCAACTGCGTGGTGGCGCGGTGGGTACATTGATGAGCAACATGGGGCTGGAACTCGCCCTGAAACAGCTAGGAATTCCGTTTGCTCGTGCGAAAGTGGGTGATCGCTACGTACTGGAAAAAATGCAGGAGAAAGGCTGGCGTATCGGTGCAGAGAATTCTGGTCATGTGATCCTGCTGGATAAAACCACAACCGGTGACGGCATCGTTGCTGGTTTGCAGGTGCTGGCGGCGATGGCGCGTAACCATATGAGCCTGCACGATCTTTGCAGCGGCATGAAAATGTTCCCGCAGATTCTGGTTAACGTGCGTTACACCGCAGGTAGCGGCGATCCGCTGGAGCATGAATCAGTCAAAGCTGTAACCGCAGAAGTTGAAGCGGCGCTGGGTAGCCGTGGACGTGTGCTGTTGCGTAAATCCGGCACCGAACCGTTAATTCGCGTGATGGTAGAAGGCGAAGACGAAGCGCAGGTGACTGAATTTGCACACCGCATCGCCGATGCAGTAAAAGCCGTTTAACGCGTTATATAACTGTCTAAAAAGGCGGCGATTGTCGCCTTTTTTCTCGGTGAACATATCGGTTTTGCTGTTTTTTTCCGCAGTTGATACAATGCGATAAAATTGCCCTTGCGAAGGTCATTCGCTTTGGTTAGTATTCACACCCGCTTCAGTGGGAAAGATTAGAAATTCCCGCTTTATTGGTTGAAGCATTGGTACGCGGCAACTCCGCAAGGAACAGGTTGATTATGTACGAAGCTCTTTTAGTAGTTTTCCTTATTGTGGCAATTGGCCTTGTTGGTCTGATCATGCTGCAGCAAGGTAAAGGCGCTGATATGGGAGCCTCCTTCGGAGCAGGCGCTTCCGCTACGCTGTTTGGTTCAAGTGGTTCTGGTAACTTCATGACCCGCATGACGGCGCTGCTGGCAACGTTATTCTTCATCATCAGTCTGGTGCTGGGTAACATCAATAGCAACAAAACCAATAAAGGTAGTGAATGGGAAAACCTGAGTGCACCGGCCAAAACCGAACAAACTCAGCCAGCTGCTCCGGCTAAGCCGACCAGCGATATCCCGAACTAAAAGTAGTATCCGTGCCGAGGTGGTGGAATTGGTAGACACGCTACCTTGAGGTGGTAGTGCCCAATAGGGCTTACGGGTTCAAGTCCCGTCCTCGGTACCAAATTCCAGAAAAGAGACGCTGAAAAGCGTCTTTTTTCGTTTTGGTCCTGGTCTGAGGAATGGTTGTCAGATATCTGTATCTCGTCCAGTTGCTTTACTCGTAGCTGGTACTTTGAAACGATGGTGCCGGTACGCCTTAGTTATAAACTTTTCCCTACTGCTGACATAATTGGCACTTTATTGTGTCAACTCCAGTTCCGGTACGAATACGGATATGTTTACTTCTCGATAAACCATCCTGCTCCTGTCAGTATAACTACTGATGGCTACGTTCTGCGTAATGTTTAGAGACGCATTGATAATGTTATTTAATTACTGAGAACAATGGCCGCATCATTTAAAAAGAAAAAACTAACAGTGTTTCGGTCTGATATGGATCAGCATTGAAAAACATGTCTGATATAAAATTGAACATTGTTGATAATTGTTTATATTGGTTGTGAACTTGGATTTCTGGATGACAGTATTCAACAAATTTGTTAGAAGTTTTAAATCTCATTGGTTGTTGTATCTTTGTGTTATTGTTTTTGGTATTACGAACTTAGTCGCCTCTTCCGGAGCGCATATGGTTCAGCGATTGCTGTTCTTCGTTCTGACCATCCTGGTTGTTAAACGTATATCATCCCTTCCGCTTCGCCTGCTTGTTGCCGCACCATTTGTGTTACTGACAGCGGCAGACATGAGTATTAGCCTCTATTCATGGTGTACCTTTGGTACAACTTTCAATGATGGATTTGCGATTAGTGTGCTGCAGAGTGATCCGGATGAAGTTGTCAAAATGCTGGGGATGTATATCCCTTATCTATGTGCTTTTGCCTTTTTATCCCTTCTTTTTTTGGCAGTAATAATAAAATATGATGTTTCCTTGCCGACGAAAAAAGTGACAGGAATATTATTGCTGATTGTCATTTCGGGCAGTTTATTTTCCGCTTGTCAATTTGCTTATAAAGATGCAAAAAATAAAAAAGCGTTCAGTCCATATATACTAGCGTCGCGATTTGCTACCTATACACCGTTTTTCAATCTCAATTATTTTGCTTTAGCAGCGAAAGAGCATCAAAGATTACTCTCAATTGCAAACACGGTGCCGTATTTTCAATTATCAGTCAGGGATACAGGTATTGATACCTACGTGTTGATTGTGGGGGAGTCTGTACGTGTCGACAATATGTCTTTGTATGGATATACACGCTCTACGACACCGCAAGTCGAAGCACAAAGAAAACAGATCAAACTGTTTAATCAAGCAATAAGCGGTGCACCTTACACTGCGCTGTCGGTTCCCCTTTCTTTAACTGCTGATTCTGTTTTGAGTCATGACATTCATAATTACCCGGACAACATTATTAATATGGCTAATCAAGCAGGATTTCAGACTTTCTGGCTAAGCTCGCAATCCGCTTTTCGGCAGAATGGTACAGCAGTTACCAGTATCGCCATGCGCGCCATGGAAACAGTCTATGTCAGAGGATTTGATGAATTGTTGTTGCCGCATTTATCGCAAGCGTTACAGCAAAAGACGCAGCAAAAGAAACTGATTGTTCTTCATTTAAATGGAAGCCATGAACCGGCTTGTAGCGCCTATCCGCAATCCAGCGCCGTGTTTCAACCACAGGACGATCAGGATGCCTGCTATGACAACTCCATTCATTACACAGATAGTTTGCTAGGTCAGGTTTTTGAATTATTAAAAGATCGCCGAGCCTCGGTCATGTATTTTGCCGACCATGGCCTGGAACGCGACCCGACGAAGAAGAACATTTATTTTCATGGAGGCAGGGAGGCCAGCCAGCAGGCATATCATGTTCCGATGTTTATCTGGTATAGCCCCGTTCTTGGGGATGGCGTGGATCGCACAACGGAAAACGATATCTTTTCCACTGCTTACAATAATTACCTTATTAATGCGTGGATGGGGGTAACAAAGCCGGAACAGCCGCAAACGCTGGAGGAAGTGATTGCACACTATAAAGGAGATTCACGGGTTGTAGATGCAAACCATGATGTTTTCGATTTTGTGATGCTAAGAAAGGAGTTTACTGAGGATAAGCAAGGTAACCCCACCCCTGAAGGGCAGGGTTGATGTCGAATTACTGGCCTTTATTTTCCAGATTCTCCACCTGCGGCACGCCTGAAGCGGCAGAGGAGGAAAGCAGGCCAGTTTTGGCATAGCCGAAAAGTTTCTCGCGGGTATCGGTGATATCCAGGTTGCGCATGGTCAGTTGACCGATACGATCGTCTGGCGAGAACACCGAGTCGCCTTTTTCCATCGTCAGACGCTCTGGCTTGTAGGTCAGATTCTCTGAGATGGTATTAAGGATGGAGTAATCGTTCCCGCGGCGTAGCTCCAGGGTAACTTCACCAGTGATCTGGCTGGCAACCCAGCGTTGCAGGGAGTCACGCAGCATCAGCGCCTGGGAATCAAACCAACGTCCCTGGTACAGCAAACGGCCCAACTGACGACCATGTGCGTGATACTGCTCAATGGTGTCTTCGTTGTGAATACCGGTCAGCAGACGTTCATAAGCGATATGTAGCAGCGCCATCCCCGGAGCTTCGTAAATACCACGGCTTTTCGCTTCGATGATACGGTTTTCGATCTGGTCGCTCATGCCCAGGCCATGACGACCGCCGATGCGGTTAGCTTCCAGCATCATTTCTACGTCATCGCTAAAGGTTTTACCGTTCAGCGCCACCGGATGACCTTGCTCAAAGCGTACTGTGACTTCTTCTGCCGGGATCTTCACGCTCTCATCCCAGAACTTCACGCCCATAATCGGGTTGACGATTTTGACGCTGGAGTTGAGGTATTCCAGATCCTTCGCTTCGTGTGTTGCACCAAGCATGTTAGAGTCCGTGGAGTAGGCTTTTTCGACAGACATTTTGTAGTCGAAACCGCAGGCAATCATAAATTCAGACATTTCATGACGGCCGCCCAGTTCATCAATAAAATCAGTATCAAGCCACGGTTTGTAAATCTGAAGTTCAGCATTGGTCAGCAGACCGTAACGATAGAAACGTTCGATATCGTTTCCTTTATAGGTACTGCCGTCTCCCCAGATATTCACGCCATCTTCTTTCATGGCCGCAACCAGCATTGTGCCAGTCACGGCGCGGCCCAGCGGCGTCGTGTTGAAATAGGTCAGGCCGCCGGTGGTGTTATGAAATGCGCCACACTGAATAGCGGCAATACCTTCGGCAACCAGTTGTTTGCGGCAGTCGATCAGACGTGCGTTCTCCGCGCCGTATTCCATGGCACGACGAGGGATCGCATCATAATCCTCTTCGTCTGGCTGGCCCAGGTTTGCAGTATATGCATAAGGAACCGCTCCCTTTTGTCGCATCCACAGCAGTGCGGCACTGGTGTCCAGACCGCCGGAAAAAGCGATACCAATACGTTGACCTACCGGGAGATGCTTGAGAATCGTCGTCATAAAATAACACCCTGCTTAATTAACTGATGATGAGCCTGGATTTCCGCTCTCACTGAATTTTTATGCAAAATAAATGAGTTTTCATTTAATCATCTTTTATCGGTGACAGGAAGAGTTTAGTGTGTTTTTTGTAAAATAATGCGCTTAAGGAGGAGCAGTAGAGGGCAAAAGTATTCGACAAAAGAAAGTGAACTGGATATTCATTCACGCGATTAGCAATAAATGTTGACAAAATGTGGCGTGGATCACTATAATGCCTGCAGATTTTACGTCCCGTCTCGGTACACCAAATCCCAGCAGTATTTGCATTTTTTACCCAAAACGAGTAGAATTTGCCACGTTTCAGGCGCGGGGTGGAGCAGCCTGGTAGCTCGTCGGGCTCATAACCCGAAGGTCGTCGGTTCAAATCCGGCCCCCGCAACCA
>NZ_PTRU01000019.1:0-94992 GCF_002965245.1 Escherichia sp. MOD1-EC6021
TGGCTGGGGTACGAGGATTCGAACCTCGGAATGCCGGAATCAGAATCCGGTGCCTTACCGCTTGGCGATACCCCAACAAATTGGTTTGTGAATTTGCCGAACGCATTCGACACATTCAGAATTTGGTGGCTACGACGGGATTCGAACCTGTGACCCCATCATTATGAGTGATGTGCTCTAACCAACTGAGCTACGTAGCCAGATTGTTTCTTCGATGGCTGGGGTACCTGGATTCGAACCAGGGAATGCCGGTATCAAAAACCGGTGCCTTACCGCTTGGCGATACCCCATCCGTACAACGCTTTCTGGTGAATGGTGCGGGAGGCGAGACTTGAACTCGCACACCTTGCGGCGCCAGAACCTAAATCTGGTGCGTCTACCAATTTCGCCACTCCCGCAAAAAAGATGGTGGCTACGACGGGATTCGAACCTGTGACCCCATCATTATGAGTGATGTGCTCTAACCAACTGAGCTACGTAGCCATCTTTTTTTCGCGATACCTTATCGGCGTTGCGGGGCGCATTATGCGTATAGAGCCTTGCAGCGTCAACCTCTTTTTCAAGGAAAATTGCTCGAAAGTGACTGTTTGGTTAGGTTGCGAACAGCGTGGCGCTATATTCGTCAATTATTGTTTACTTTGTGTTTTTTCCCCACCCTACAGCCATTCTTTTGTCATACAGGATGAAATTCGGAATTCAACAATAGTGGTAGGAAATTAATCTATGAAATACTGGCCCGTTGCAACAGGACAGGGCAGGGATCGCTACGCCTGCATCTCTGCTACCACTTCAGGCGATTTATTGAGGGAATACTATGCTGCGTTTTATGACGGCGCTGATGGGTGCGTTATTACTTATGCAATCTGCGTTTGCCGATACGGTCAAACCGGAAATCGGTAAATATGTTTTTGGCTATCGTGGGCAGGAAGGCGCTGTGGTGTGGATGATGCGGATAGGGCCGAAAGCCTCTAATGAAGCCCTCATTCAGGTATCGCATGTTGATAATGACATCGATGGCCAGATTTTTCGCTGTAAAGTGAAAGCATTACAGGAAGGTGAAAAATCCTATACCGCCGTAATTAAGGGCAAATCTTTTGAGTTATTACGCCTGAAAGAGGGGAATGGCAGCCTGCATATTCCGGATGAGCAGGCGACCTGGTCGGTGGCCTACAGTGATGAGTTGTCAAACAGTGATGTGGCAAACCCGGAACATTTCCTTACTGCATATCAGAATCAACAAGCAGCTCAATAACTGAAACAGCCCCGGATTTCTCCGGGGCAGTACCGCATTTCTTACTTATAGGCCGACTGGTGAACGCCAACCGCACGACCAGACGGATCGTCCATTTTCTTGAACGCCTCATCCCATTCAATCGCTTTAGCGGAAGAACAAGCGACGGACGGGCCGCCCGGCACGCACTCTGCGGCGCTCGGAAGCGGGAACAATTCTTCAAAGATTTCCCGATACAGATACGCTTCTTTTGAGGTCGGCGTGTTGTACGGGAAGCGGAAGCGGGCAGTTTCCAGCTGTTGATCAGAAACCTGCTGTGCCGCCACTTCTTTCAGGGTGTCGATCCAACTGTAACCGACGCCATCAGAGAACTGCTCTTTCTGCCGCCAGGCCACACTTGCGGGCAAGTACGACTCAAAACATTCACGCAGGATGTGTTTTTCCATTTTGCCGTTACCGCACATTTTATCCTGCGGGTTAATACGCATCGCCACGTCGAGGAATTTTTTGTCGAGGAACGGAACGCGTGCTTCCACGCCCCAGGCTGACATCGCTTTGTTGGCACGCGCGCAGTCATACATATGCAGGGCCAGCAGTTTACGCACCGTCTCTTCATGCAGTTCTTTAGCGTTCGGCGCTTTGTGGAAGTAGAGATAACCGCCAAACACTTCATCAGAACCTTCACCGGACAGTACCATTTTAATGCCCATCGCTTTGATCTTACGCGACATTAAATACATCGGTGTTGAAGCGCGAATAGTGGTCACATCATAGGTTTCGATGTGGTAAATCACGTCGCGGATGGCGTCCAGACCTTCCTGTACAGTGAAGTGAATTTCATGATGCACAGTGCCCAGATGGTTTGCCACTTCCTGGGCTGCCTTCAGATCCGGTGAACCCGGCAGACCTACAGCAAAGGAGTGCAGCTGCGGCCACCAGGCTTCAGAGCGTTCCTGATCTTCCACGCGACGGGCGGCGTATTTCTTGGTGATCGCGGAAATAATTGAGGAATCCAGACCACCAGAAAGCAGCACACCGTAAGGCACATCAGACATCAGATGGCTTTTAACGGAATCTTCCAGTGCCTGACGCAGCTCGTTTTTGTCGGTCACGTTATCTTTCACCGCATCGTAGTCGAACCAGTCGCGGTGATAATAAGAACGGATTTCGCCGTCCTGACTCCATAAATAGCTCCCCGCCGGGAACTCTTTAATCGTGCGGCATACCGGCACCAGGGCTTTCATTTCTGAGGCCACATACAGCTGACCATGTTCGTCATAGCCCATATACAGTGGGATGATCCCCAGATGGTCGCGACCAATCAGATACGCATCTTTTTCGCTGTCGTACAGGGCAAAAGCGAACATGCCCTGCAAATCGTCGAGAAATTCCGGCCCTTTTTCCTGATACAGCGCGAGGATCACTTCACAGTCAGACCCGGTCTGGAACTGGTAACGATCGCCATATTCAGCGCGCAATGCCTGGTGGTTGTAGATTTCACCGTTTACTGCCAGCACATGAGTTTTTTGTTGGTTGTAGAGAGGTTGCGCCCCCGCGTTAACGTCAACAATGGACAGACGTTCGTGGGCGAGAATGGCGTTATCGCTGGCATAAATACCGGACCAGTCCGGGCCACGATGACGCATCAGGCGTGACAGCTCGAGTGCTTTCTTACGCAGCTCAACTGCGTCTGTTTTGATATCGAATACGCCAAAAATTGAACACATAACCTTCTCCGTTAACCTGGTATTTGTTGCTTGTTGTGTTTGCTTGTTTAAAAAAATGCCGCAAAGCAGCACTGTGCGCAAGCGATTTGGCAGGGGGGGAATAAAAAACGTAATGGTGATTGTCGATTGGTGAAAAAAGGTCTGGTGTGAGGATGTATTTATTGATGAATCGATAATTTTTAGCGGGTTTTATTAAATGGTTATATTTTACGGGGGCCAAATTGCTGACAAAGTGCGATTTGTTCATGCCGGATGCGGCGTGAACGCCTTATCCTGCCTACAAAAGCATGAAAATTCAATATATTGCAGGAGCTGCGTAGGCCTGATAAGCGTAGCGCATCAGGCAGTTTGGCGTTTGTCATCAGAGCCAACCACGTCCGCAGACGTGGGTGGTATTCAGATAACGTCGATTTCAGCGACTGACGGGTAAATCCAGCTTGGGCGGAACGGCATACTGTCGATATCGTCGAGCGATGAAACACCAGAAAGCACCAGAATCGTCTCCAGACCGGCCTGGAAGCCCGCCAGAATGTCGGTGCGCAAGTTATCGCCGACAATCACCGTTTCTTCCGAATGCGCCTGCATTTTGTTTAATGCTGCGCGGATGATCCACGGACTCGGCTTACCAACATAGAACGGTTTACGTCCGGAGATTTTTTCGATCCCCGCGCATAGCGCGCCACAGGCCGGATAAAAACCGCGCCCGTGGGTGTCCGGGTTGGTGGCGATAAAGCGTGCACCGTTAGCGACGAAATAGGCTGCTTTATGCATCATGTCCCAGTTGTAGGAACGCGTTTCGCCAACAATCACAAAATCAGGGTTCACATCGGTAATAGTGAAACCGGCTTTGTACAGTTCATGAATCAGTGCGCCTTCGCCCACCACATACGCTTTCTTACCTTCCTGGCGACGCAGGAAATCGGCGGTCGCCATCGCGGAGGTATAAAACACGCTGTCCGGCACATCGACACCCGCAGTGGCAAAGCGGTTCGCCAGATCTTGCCCGGTCTGCGAAGGATAGTTGGTCAGCAACACCAGCGGCAGGCCTTTATCCATAATCCCGTGCAAAAATTCCGCTGCACCCGGTACGGCGACGTTATCGTGCATCAGCACGCCGTCGATATCGCAAATTACATTTTTAATGGTCATGGACTACCCAGAATATTGACAACAATAAGCGCCACTATAAAAGCACATTAATTTTCCAGCAAATGCTGGAGCAAAATACCGTTGAGCATGGCGCGTTTTACCAGCGCAAAAGCGCCGATTGCCGAGCGGTGATCCAGCTCAGAACGTACCACGGGCAGATTGGTGCGAAATGCCTTCAATGCTTGGGTATTAATGCAGCTTTCAATAGCAGGGAGCAGCACTTTATCGGCTTCGGTGATCTCACCTGCGATAACAATTTTTTGCGGATTAAATAAGTTGATAGCAATGGCGATGGTTTTACCCAGATGACGACCGACATACTCAATCACTTCCGACGCCAGACCGTCGCCTTTGTTCGCGGCTTTGCAGATAGTTTTGATGGTGCAGTCGTCCAGTGGCACACGGCTCTGGTAGCCCTGCTTTAACAGATTCAACACCCGTTGTTCAATGGCAGCGTTGGCGGCGATAGTTTCCAGGCAGCCAAAGTTGCCGCAGTGGCAGCGTTCACCCAGCGGTTCGACCTGAATATGGCCAATTTCACCGACGTTGCCGTTGCGGCCAATAAAAATGCGCCCATTAGAGATAATCCCGGCCCCGGTCCCGCGATGGACACGCACCAGAATGGAATCTTCGCAATCCTGACTTGCACCGAAGTAGTGCTCTGCCAGTGCCAGACTACGGATATCGTGACCGACGAAACAGGTCACTTTAAAACGCTCTTCCAGTGCTTCTACCAGTCCCCAGTTTTCCACCTGAATATGCGGCATGTAATGAATTTTGCCGCTGTCCGGGTCAACAAGCCCTGGCAGGATCACGGAAATGGCGATCAGCTCGCGCAGTTTGCGCTGGTAGCTATCAATAAACTGAGCAATGGCATTCAGCAGGGCATGTTCCAGCGTCTGCTGGGTACGTTCTGGCAGCGGGTAATGTTCTTCTGCCAGCACTTTGCTGCTGAGATCAAACAGGGTGATGGTGGCGTCGTGACGACCAAGCCGTACGCCGATTGCGTGGAAATTGCGGGTTTCGGTGACGATAGAGATAGCGCGGCGGCCCCCGGTGGAGGCCTGCTGATCAACTTCTTTAATCAGCCCGCGTTCGATAAGCTGACGCGTAATTTTTGTTACGCTGGCGGGGGCAAGCTGGCTTTGCTCGGCAATCTGAATCCGCGAGATTGGCCCGTACTGGTCAATCAGGCGATAAACCGCCGCGCTGTTAAGCTGTTTTACGAGATCAACATTACCTATCTGAGCTTGTCCGCCTGGTGTCATACTTTCTCTTATTGAGTTACGACCTCGTTACCGTTAACGATGGTCTTGGTGATTTTAAAATCAGGTGTGAATGCAGTCAGGTTGGCTACTTTACCTGCGGCGAGCGTGCCGAGACGTTTCTCAACGCCAATCGCACGCGCCGGATAGAGCGTCGCCATACGCAGCACTTCATCCAGTGCGATACCACAATGTTCGACCAGATTACGCACGCCTTCAATCATGGTTAAGGATGAACCGCTTAACGTACCGTTCTCATCCACACAAAGTCCGTTACGGTAGTATATTGTTTTACCCGCAAAAATGAACTGTTCAATGTTGGCACCTGCTGGTGCGGTGGCATCGGTAACCAGACACAGTTTGTCGCCTTTCAGACGTTTAGCGTTACGAATATTGGCGTAATCAACATGCAGGCCATCAGCGATAATACCGCAATAAATGTCAGCTTCGTCGAGAATCGCGCCCGCCAGGCCCGGTTCACGACCGGTAATATACGGCATCGCGTTGTACAGATGAGTGGCAAAGGTAATCCCCGCGCGGAAACCGGCTTTCGCTTCTTTTAACGTCGCATTTGAGTGACCAGCAGACACTACAATCCCTGCATTTGCCAGTTTACTGATCACTTCCGCAGGAACCATTTCCGGTGCCAGCGTCACTTTGGTAATGACGTCGGCGTTCCCACACAGGAAATCGACCAGCGCGGCATCAGGCTTACGCACAAAGTTCGGATTATGGGTGCCTTTTTTTACCAGATTCAGCCACGGACCTTCCAGATGCAGACCTAACGCCTGATTCGGATGTTTTGCCAGGTACTCGCGCATAACGCGCACGCCCTGTTTCATCAGCTCGTCGCTGGTGGTGATAAGCGTCGGCAGATAGTTGGTGCAGCCCGATTTCTCATTGGCTTTCTGCATGATTTCCAGCGTTTCTACGCTGACCGCTTCAGCAGTATCGTTAAACTGCACGCCGCCGCAGCCGTTTAACTGCACATCGATAAAACCGGGGGAGAGAATGGCCCCGTTCAGTGAACGTTGTTCAATCTCTGGCGGCAGTTCCGCTACCGGACAGACGCTTTTAATCAGGCCATCAGCGATAACAACCGCGTGGTCATCAAGAAATTCGTGGCCGGTAAAGATTCGGCCCTGGGTTAATGCATACATTCTGACCCCCGATTTAAAAAAAATATTGCCCTGAGCAATGCGTCAGGGCAGGGATAACAATTACAGACCTTTGATATTTTCTGCTTCTAATTCATTGAAATATCTTAAAGTCTTAACTTTCAGCTCCATGGTAGAAGGTTCATCGCACACCATGATGGCTTTCGGATGCAGTTGCAGACAGCTGATGGTCCACATGTGGTTCACGCAACCTTCAACGGCGGCTTGCAGCGCCAGTGCTTTCTGGCTGCCCAGCACCAGAATCATTACTTCTTCGGCATCCAACAATGTACCAACACCGACAGTCAGGGCATATTTTGGCACCTGATTGACATCGTTATCAAAGAAACGAGAGTTCGCGACGCGAGTGTCATGAGTCAGGGTTTTGATACGAGTACGAGAAGCCAGAGAAGACGCTGGTTCGTTAAATGCAATATGACCGTCGTTACCTACACCGCCCATAAACAGATGAATTTTTCCGTAAGAACGGATTTTTTCTTCATACTGGCGGCACTCGGCGTCGATATCCGGGGCGTTGCCGTTGAGAAGGTTGATGTTTTCTGCTGGAATATCAACGTGATCGAAGAAATTACGGTGCATAAAGCTGTAGTAGCTTTCCGGATGCTCTTTCGGCAGACCGACATATTCGTCCATGTTGAAGGTGACAACGTGCTTAAAGCTGACCTGGCCTGCTTTATGCATTTCAACTAACGCTTTGTAGGTGGTCATCGGCGTGCCGCCAGTCGGCAGACCCAGAACAAACGGACGATCGGCTGTCGGTTTGAACGCATTGATACGATTGACGATATGGCGAGCAGCCCATTTGCCGACCTGTTCAGCGGTAGTCAGGGGGATCAGTCTCATTATTCACCTCAGTAAGTAAAAAGTAAGCCGTTGGCGGATTAGGCATCTTTAAGCGTAACCTGGATTTGCGCAGACAGGCGTCAATCCGACCTGATTTTTTGAATGATAAAATAAGTTTTCTGGTTTAGCCAGTAAAAGGGAGTGATGATAACGATATTTGGTGACAAAACTCACAAAAGACACGCGTTTAATTTGCGATACGAATTAAATTTTCACACACTCTGTAGCAGATGATCTAACAATCTGATTACAGAACATCGGCAGTACAATTTGCAGCAAAATAAAAATACGGCTTTAAACGAGCCAAATAGGGTTCTCGTAGGGGGAATAAGATGAATATTTTAGGTTTTTTCCAGCGACTCGGTAGGGCGTTACAGCTCCCTATCGCGGTGCTGCCGGTGGCGGCACTGTTGCTGCGATTCGGTCAGCCAGATTTACTTAACGTTGCGTTTATTGCCCAGGCGGGCGGTGCGATTTTTGATAACCTCGCATTAATCTTCGCCATCGGTGTGGCATCCAGCTGGTCGAAAGACAGCGCAGGTGCGGCGGCGCTGGCGGGTGCGGTCGGTTACTTTGTGTTAACCAAAGCGATGGTGACCATCAACCCAGAAATTAACATGGGTGTACTGGCGGGTATCATTACCGGTCTGGTCGGTGGTGCTGCCTATAACCGTTGGTCCGATATTAAACTGCCGGACTTCCTGAGCTTCTTCGGCGGCAAACGTTTTGTGCCGATCGCCACCGGCTTCTTCTGCCTGGTGCTGGCGGCCATTTTTGGTTACGTCTGGCCACCGGTACAGCACGCTATCCATGCAGGCGGCGAATGGATCGTTTCTGCGGGCGCGCTGGGTTCCGGTATCTTTGGTTTCATCAACCGTCTGCTGATCCCAACCGGTCTGCATCAGGTGCTGAACACCATCGCCTGGTTCCAGATTGGTGAATTCACCAACGCGGCGGGTACGGTTTTCCACGGCGACATTAACCGCTTCTATGCCGGTGACGGCACCGCGGGGATGTTCATGTCCGGCTTCTTCCCGATTATGATGTTCGGTCTGCCGGGCGCGGCGCTGGCGATGTACTTCGCAGCACCGAAAGAGCGTCGTCCGATGGTTGGCGGTATGCTGCTTTCTGTTGCTGTTACTGCGTTCCTGACCGGTGTGACTGAGCCGCTGGAATTCCTGTTCATGTTCCTTGCACCGCTGCTGTACCTCCTGCACGCACTGCTGACGGGTATCAGCCTGTTTGTGGCAACGCTGCTGGGTATCCATGCTGGCTTCTCCTTCTCTGCGGGGGCTATCGACTACGCGTTGATGTATAACCTGCCGGCCGCCAGCCAGAACGTCTGGATGCTGCTGGTGATGGGGGTTGTGTTCTTCGCTATCTACTTCGTGGTGTTCAGTGTGGTTATCCGCATGTTCAATCTGAAAACGCCGGGTCGCGAAGATAAAGAAGACGAGATCGTTACTGAAGAAGCCAACAGCAATACCGAGGAAGGCCTGACTCAACTGGCGACCAACTATATTGCTGCGGTTGGCGGTACTGACAACCTGAAAGCGATTGACGCCTGTATCACCCGTCTGCGTCTGACCGTGGCTGACTCTGCCCGCGTTAACGATACGATGTGTAAACGTCTGGGTGCTTCTGGGGTAGTGAAACTGAACAAACAGACTATTCAGGTGATTGTTGGCGCGAAAGCGGAATCCATTGGCGATGCAATGAAGAAAGTCGTTGCCCGTGGTCCGGTAGCAGCCGCCTCTGCTGAAACTGCGCCTGCAACTACCGTGCCTGTAGCAAAACCGCAGGCCGTACCAAACGCGGTGTCTGTCGCGGAGCTGGTATCGCCGATTACCGGTGATGTTGTGGCGCTGGATCAGGTTCCTGACGAAGCATTTGCCAGCAAAGCGGTGGGTGACGGTGTGGCGGTGAAACCGACGGATAAAATCGTCGTATCGCCAGCCGCAGGGACAATCGTAAAAATCTTCAACACCAATCACGCGTTCTGCCTGGAAACCGAAAAAGGCGCTGAGATTGTCGTCCATATGGGTATCGACACCGTAGCGCTGGAAGGCAAAGGCTTTAAACGTTTGGTGGAAGAGGGGGCGCAAGTAAGCGCAGGGCAACCGATTCTGGAAATGGATCTGGATTACCTGAACGCTAACGCCCGTTCGATGATTAGCCCGGTGGTTTGCAGCAATATCGACGATTTCAGCGGCCTTATCATTAAAGCTCAGGGTCATGTTGTGGCGGGTCAAACGCCGCTGTATGAAATCAAAAAGTAATCTGCTTCATGCCTGATGCGACGCATGACGCGTCTTATCAGGCCTACAAAAGCTCAGTCCAGGTTGGATAAGACGCTTAAGCGTCGCATCCAACAATGACGCAGGACTGGCAAAAGCGGTGGAGATCTTCTCTGCCGCTTTTTTTTTCATCAATCATCCCCATAATCTCAGTGAGATTTTCGATTTTCACTAACTAACAGTTGTCAGCCTGTCCCGCTTATAAGATCATACGCCGTTATACGTTGTTTACGCTTTGAGGAATCCACGATGAGTGAGGCAGAAGCCCGCCCGACTAACTTTATCCGTCAGATCATCGATGAAGATCTGGCCAGTGGTAAGCACACCACAGTACACACCCGTTTCCCGCCGGAGCCGAATGGCTATCTGCATATTGGCCATGCGAAATCTATCTGCCTGAACTTCGGGATCGCCCAGGACTATAAAGGCCAGTGCAACCTGCGTTTCGACGACACTAACCCGGTAAAAGAAGATATCGAGTATGTCGATTCGATCAAAAACGACGTAGAGTGGTTAGGTTTTCACTGGTCTGGTAACGTCCGTTACTCCTCCGATTATTTTGATCAGCTCCACGCCTATGCGATCGAACTGATCAATAAAGGCCTGGCGTATGTTGATGAACTGACACCGGAACAGATCCGCGAATATCGTGGCACCCTGACTCAGCCGGGTAAAAACAGCCCGTACCGCGACCGCAGCGTTGAAGAGAACCTGGCGCTGTTCGAAAAAATGCGTACCGGTGGTTTTGAAGAAGGTAAAGCCTGCCTGCGCGCGAAAATCGACATGGCTTCGCCGTTTATCGTGATGCGCGATCCGGTGCTGTACCGCATTAAGTTTGCTGAACACCACCAGACCGGTAACAAGTGGTGCATCTACCCGATGTACGACTTCACCCACTGCATCAGCGATGCGCTGGAAGGTATTACGCACTCTCTGTGTACGCTGGAATTCCAGGACAACCGTCGCCTGTATGACTGGGTGCTGGATAACATCACCATTCCTGTTCACCCGCGCCAGTACGAATTCTCGCGCCTGAATCTGGAATACACCGTGATGTCCAAGCGTAAGCTGAACCTGCTGGTGACCGACAAGCACGTTGAAGGCTGGGATGATCCTCGTATGCCGACCATTTCCGGTCTGCGTCGTCGTGGTTACACTGCGGCTTCTATTCGTGAGTTCTGCAAACGCATTGGCGTGACCAAGCAGGACAACACCATTGAGATGGCGTCGCTGGAATCCTGCATTCGTGAAGATCTCAACGAAAACGCCCCGCGCGCAATGGCAGTTATCGATCCGGTGAAACTGGTTATCGAAAACTATCAGGGCGAAGGCGAAATGGTCACCATGCCGAACCATCCGAACAAACCGGAAATGGGCAGCCGTCAGGTGCCGTTTAGCGGTGAGATTTGGATCGACCGCGCCGATTTCCGCGAAGAAGCTAACAAGCAGTACAAACGTCTGGTGCTGGGTAAAGAAGTGCGTCTGCGTAATGCTTACGTCATTAAGGCTGAACGCGTGGAGAAAGATGCCGAAGGCAACATCACCACCATCTTCTGTACTTATGACGCCGACACCTTAAGCAAAGATCCGGCAGATGGTCGTAAAGTGAAAGGCGTTATTCACTGGGTGAGCGCGGCACATGCGCTGCCGGTTGAAATCCGCCTGTACGATCGTCTGTTCAGCGTGCCGAACCCAGGTGCTGCGGATGATTTCCTGTCGGTGATTAACCCGGAATCGCTGGTGATCAAACAGGGCTTTGCTGAACCGTCGCTGAAAGACGCGGTAGCGGGCAAAGCATTCCAGTTTGAGCGTGAAGGTTATTTCTGCCTCGACAGCCGCCATTCTACGGCGGAAAAACCGGTATTTAACCGCACCGTTGGGCTGCGTGATACCTGGGCGAAAGTAGGCGAGTAGTTTTAAGTTCTACCAGGCCGGGTGAGGCATTTACGCCACATCCGGCAAGAAACATAGAAACAGTTTCAAACGCTAAATTGCCTGATGCGCTACGCTTATCAGGCCTACATGATCTCTGCCATATATTGAATTTGCGTGCTTTTGTAGGCCGGATAAGGCGTTCACGCCGCATCCGGCAAGAAATAGCAAACAAACCCAAACGCCGCGCTCCGCGGCGTTTTTTTTCTGCTTTTCTTCGCGAATTAATTCCGTTTCACAATTTATCCATAAAACAAATTTAAAATCACAAAGCATAATTAAATAAAATGTAACCGCTTTCATCTTGCTGGAAACTCAGGCTTTTATTCTTTTGTAAACCTTTCAACTACAAACTTAAGCCTTGTAACAAAAATCATCAAAATATGTGCGGTTGCTCATGTTCTTACATTCTGGTTACAGAAAGAGATTGATAATTCGCGTCGCGAAAAATAGTCTGTTCCTGTAGTCAGCGAGACTTTTCTCAACGCTACTTTTTTAATTTTTATTTTTTTCGCTGTTCACCTTTGGTGCAGCAATTTATACGTCAAAGAGGATTAACCCATGCGTACGTTTAGTGGCAAACGTAGTACGCTGGCGCTGGCTATCGCCAGTGTTACAGCAATGTCGGGCTTTATGGCAATGCCGGAGGCTCGCGCCGAAGGATTCATCGACGATTCAACCTTAACCGGCGGTATCTATTACTGGCAGCGTGAACGCGACCGTAAAGACGTTACCGACGGCGACAAATACAAAACCAACCTTTCTCATTCCACCTGGAACGCCAACCTCGATTTTCAGTCTGGTTATGCTGCTGATATGTTCGGCCTTGATATTGCCGCGTTTACGGCGATTGAAATGGCGGAAAACGGCGACAGCTCTCACCCGAACGAAATCGCGTTTTCAAAAAGTAATAAAGCCTATGACGAAGACTGGTCCGGCGATAAAAGCGGTATAAGCCTGTATAAAGCAGCGGCCAAATTTAAATACGGTCCGGTGTGGGCGCGGGCAGGTTATATTCAGCCAACCGGTCAGACGCTGTTAGCGCCGCACTGGAGCTTTATGCCGGGTACTTATCAGGGGGCGGAAGCGGGGGCGAATTTTGATTACGGCGATGCTGGTGCGTTGAGTTTCTCCTACATGTGGACCAACGAATATAAAGCGCCGTGGCATCTGGAAATGGATGAGTTTTATCAGAACGATAAAACCACTAAAGTTGATTATCTACACTCCCTTGGGGCGAAGTACGACTTCAAAAATAACTTCGTACTGGAAGCGGCGTTTGGTCAGGCGGAAGGGTATATTGATCAGTATTTTGCCAAAGCCAGCTATAAATTTGATATCGCCGGTAGCCCGTTAACCACCAGCTACCAGTTCTACGGTACGCGCGATAAAGTTGACGATCGCAGCGTCAACGACCTTTACGACGGCACTGCCTGGCTGCAAGCGTTGACCTTTGGTTACCGGGCGGCTGACGTAGTGGATTTGCGTCTGGAAGGCACCTGGGTTAAAGCCGACGGTCAGCAGGGATACTTCCTGCAACGTATGACTCCAACCTATGCTTCCTCGAACGGTCGCCTGGATATCTGGTGGGATAACCGTTCTGACTTCAACGCCAACGGCGAAAAAGCGGTCTTCTTCGGTGCGATGTATGACCTGAAAAACTGGAATCTTCCAGGCTTCGCCATCGGCGCTTCCTACGTTTACGCATGGGATGCTAAACCCGCTACCTGGCAGAGCAATCCGGATGCGTACTACGACAAGAACCGGACTATTGAAGAGTCTGCATACAGCCTGGATGCGGTCTACACCATTCAGGACGGTCGCGCCAAAGGCACGATGTTCAAACTGCACTTTACCGAATACGACAACCACTCCGACATCCCAAGCTGGGGCGGTGGTTACGGCAACATCTTCCAGGATGAGCGTGACGTGAAATTTATGGTAATCGCACCATTCACCATCTTCTGATGCCCGACGCGGCAGGTTTTGTGCTTGCCGCACGTTTGAGGAATTTGCAATGAAAAAACTGATTCTCATCGCCATGATGGCATCGGGGCTGGTGGCTTGTGCACAATCCACCGCGCCACAGGAAGACAGCCATCTGAAAGAAGCTTACAGCGCCTGTATCAACACCGCGCAAGGTTCGCCGGAAAAAATTGAAGCCTGTCAGAGCGTGTTAAACGTGCTGAAGAAAGAGAAACAACATCAGCAATTTGCCGAGCAGGAAAGTGTCCGTGTGCTGGATTATCAGCAGTGCATTCAGGCAACGCAAACCGGTAATGACCAGGCGGTGAAAACCGATTGTGATAAGGTCTGGCAGGAAATTCGCAGCAATAACAAATAAGTGAGAGCTGTAACTCTCGCTTTTCTTATGTCCCTTGTATAAAAAAGCCAACCCGCAGGTTGGCTTTTCTCGTTCAGACTGGCTTATTTGCCTTCGTGCGCGTGCTCATCTTCGCGGCAATCGCCTTCGGCACAGTGACCGTAAAGATAGAGACTATGGTTAGTCAGGCGAATGCCATGTTTTGCGGCGATTTCACGCTGACGCGCTTCGATGGAATCATCACTAAATTCGATAACCTTACCGCAGTCGAGGCAGATCAGGTGATCGTGGTGATGTTGCTGTGTCAGTTCAAATACGGATTTACCGCCTTCAAAATTGTGGCGGGTGACGATACCAGCATCGTCAAACTGGTTCAGTACGCGATAAACCGTAGCCAGACCAATTTCTTCACCCATATCGATCAGACGTTTGTATAAATCTTCCGCACTGACGTGATGGTTGTCCGGCTCCTGAAGAACTTCCAGGATTTTCAAGCGAGGAAGCGTTACTTTCAGGCCAGCTTTCTTTAGGGCGGTATTGTTATCAGTCATGCGGAATCTGTCCTGTTACTAAGCGGTTCACTTCATTAGAAGAAGTGACAGAATTTGCTCTTGAGATAATGCGTATCATTATAGAATTGCCACGCCTAAATGAAAACCACAAGTCCCTGGCAAATATTGTTAATAAAAACGTGGCTCAGCTTACATTTACAACGGCAAGGCCACTTGAACACCGGAACATTGTACAGGTACCACGTCAAAAGTTACAAATTTGTAGCAATTATTTTGATTGGCATTATCTATTAATACGGCGTAGACATGAGTCTACGCCGTATTACATCAGGCATTGAGAATTTCGTCGAGATGCAGCTCTTCAGAAATCTGTTTAACCCATTTTTCTACACGTTCAGCGGTCAGTTCCGGCTGACGATCTTCGTCGATAGCCAGTCCGACAAAGTGGTCGTCATCTGCCAGACCTTTTGATGCTTCGAAGTGGTAGCCCGCAGTTGGCCAGTGACCAACGATAGTTGCGCCGCGCGGTTCAATGATGTCGCGGATGGTGCCCAATGCGTCACAGAAGTATTCAGCGTAATCTTCCTGGTCACCACAACCAAATAGCGCAACCAGTTTACCATTGAAATCAATCTCTTCGAGAGTCGGGAAGAAGTCATCCCAGTCACACTGCGCTTCGCCGTAATACCAGGTTGGGATGCCCAGCAGCAGAATGTCATATGCTTCCAGATCTTCTTTGCTGCTTTTTGCAATGTCATGGACATCGGCAACGTCTTTACCAAGCTGTTTTTGAATCATTTTTGCGATATTTTCGGTATTACCGGTGTCGCTGCCGAAAAAGATGCCAGTGATAGCCATGAGTGAAATAACCTCTTGAAACTTATTGAAATGGGGGTGGAAAATTGCCCACGGATAAAGGCAATCATAGCAGAACAGGCAGTCTTGCGGAATCAGCAAACGAGCAGGACTGCACACTGTGCTACATGAAAGTGGAAAATTAAACGATGCCCTGGCTACGCAGCGCCGCCAGTTGCTGCATTAACATCTCTTCGATCAGTTCGCTACGGCTCATATTGCGCGATTCCGCCAGCTCGTTCAGCGCCTCGACAGCTTCCGCGTTCAGCTTCAGTTCGACACGCTTAAGGCCACGTACTTTGTCGCGTTTTAGCTGGTTGCGTTTATTAATACGCAGCTGTTCATCGCGCGAAAGCGGATTAGTTTTCGGTCGTCCCGGTCGACGCTCGTGCGCGAACAGATCTAATGTCGTACGGTCCGTTTGTTCTTTGGCCATGATCTTGGTGACTTCGGGGGAAACAATCAGCCAGGCGCCTGCCCGGATGGATAGCGCGCCATAATACATCAGCGCGATGAGTCACGCCAACGCCCACGCGCGGAAAGCGACGCGGACGCTGGGTTTTTAATCAGTTACGTTAATCATTGAGATAGCGACGGATAGCGCGTAATACAGCATCCGGTTTTTCAGCATGGACCCAGTGACCCGCGCCAGCAATCACATGCGCTCGTGCCTGTGGAAATTGTGTCAGTAAATCATCACGATACTGCTCGCTAACATACGGAGAATTGCCGCCTGGGATAAACAGGGCAGGGTGATCCCATGCCGGGATTTTCTCCCAACCCACAATATGCGGATACTGATCCCACAATACCGGCACGTTAAAGCGCCACTCCCCGTCAACAAAAGATTTCAACAGAAACTGAATCACCCCTTCTTCATTAAGATGCTGGCGCATTACTGCCGCTGCTTGCTGGCGAGTTTGCGCGTCGGATTCACTGACTGCGTTGATAGCCGCGAAAATCTCATCATGACGGCGTACGTGATAGTCGACCGGCGCGATATCAATCGCCACCAGTTTATCGATGCGATCGGGGGCCAGTGCAGTCAGTGCCATCACCGCTTTGCCGCCCATTGAGTGTCCAATAAATGTCGCTTTATCGATCTGCAGTGCATCCAGGGTATCAACAAGATCCTGCGCCATCGCCGGGTAATTCATCACCGGATCTCTCGGGGAAAGACCGTGGTTACGCATATCAACCTGGATGATATTGTGATCGTTTACCAGATCGCGAGCCAGTACGCCAAGGTTGTCGAGGCTGCCAAACAGACCATGGACAAGAACGATGGGAGAATTATTGTGCTGGTTTTGTGCAGTTTGCGCGCGGATATTCAATTTCATGGCAAAGTTCTTTTTTTCGCGTTGTCGGGTTAGGGTATTATGTTGACCATTGTGCCACAGGGCTGCAACAAATAAGGTTTAATCCGAGTTTTTCTGCAAGCCAGGCTTGACGCTATCCGCTGCCGGGATTTATTCATATACTCCTGGCGACTTGTATTCAGCTAAGACACTGCACTGGATTAAGATGAAAACGATTGAAGTTGATGATGAACTCTACAGCTATATTGCCAGCCACACTAAGCATATCGGCGAGAGCGCATCCGACATTTTACGGCGTATGTTGAAATTTTCCGCCGCATCACAGCCTGCTGCTCCGGTGACGAAAGAGGTTCGCGTTGCGTCACCTGCTATCGTCGAAGCGAAGCCGGTCAAAACGATTAAAGACAAGGTTCGCGCAATGCGTGAACTTTTGCTTTCAGACGAATACGCAGAGCAAAAGCGAGCGGTCAATCGCTTCATGCTGCTGTTGTCTACACTATATTCTCTTGACGCCCAGGCGTTTGCCGAGGCCACGGAATCGTTGCACGGTCGTACACGCGTTTACTTTGCGGCAGATGAACAAACGCTGCTGAAAAATGGTAATCAGACCAAGCCGAAACATGTGCCAGGCACGCCATATTGGGTGATCACCAACACCAACACCGGCCGTAAATGCAGCATGATCGAACACATCATGCAGTCGATGCAATTCCCGGCGGAATTGATTGAGAAGGTTTGCGGAACTATCTAAAACGTTGCAGACAAAGGACAAAGCAATGGCAATCCACAATCGTGCAGGCCAACCTGCACAACAGAGTGATTTGATTAACGTCGCCCAACTGACGGCGCAATATTATGTACTGAAACCTGAAGCAGGGAATGCGGAGCACGCGGTGAAATTCGGTACTTCCGGTCACCGTGGCAGTGCAGCGCGCCACAGCTTTAACGAGCCGCATATTCTGGCGATCGCTCAGGCAATTGCTGAAGAACGTGCGAAAAACGGCATCACTGGCCCTTGCTATGTGGGTAAAGATACTCACGCCCTGTCCGAGCCTGCGTTCATTTCCGTACTGGAAGTGCTGGCAGCGAACGGCGTAGATGTTATTGTGCAGGAAAACAATGGCTTCACTCCGACGCCTGCCGTTTCCAATGCCATCCTGGTTCACAATAAAAAAGGTGGCCCGCTGGCAGACGGTATCGTGATTACACCGTCCCATAACCCGCCGGAAGATGGTGGTATCAAGTACAATCCGCCAAATGGTGGCCCGGCTGATACTAACGTCACCAAAGTGGTGGAGGACAGGGCCAACGCACTGATGGCCGATGGCCTGAAAGGTGTGAAGCGTATCTCCCTCGACGAAGCGATGGCATCCGGTCATGTGAAAGAGCAGGATCTGGTGCAGCCGTTTGTGGAAGGTCTGGCCGATATCGTTGATATGGCGGCGATTCAGAAAGCGGGCCTGACGCTGGGCGTTGATCCGCTGGGCGGTTCCGGTATCGAATACTGGAAGCGTATTGGCGAGTATTACAACCTTAACCTGACCATCGTTAACGATCAGGTCGATCAAACCTTCCGCTTTATGCACCTCGATAAAGACGGCGCGATCCGTATGGACTGCTCCTCCGAGTGTGCGATGGCGGGCCTGCTGGCACTGCGTGATAAGTTCGATCTGGCATTTGCTAACGACCCGGATTATGACCGTCACGGTATCGTCACTCCGGCAGGTTTGATGAATCCTAACCACTACCTGGCGGTGGCGATCAACTACCTGTTCCAGCATCGTCCGCAGTGGGGCAAAGATGTTGCTGTCGGTAAAACGCTGGTTTCATCTGCGATGATCGACCGTGTGGTCAATGACTTAGGCCGTAAGCTGGTAGAAGTCCCGGTAGGCTTCAAATGGTTTGTGGATGGTCTGTTCGACGGCAGCTTTGGCTTTGGCGGCGAAGAGAGCGCGGGGGCTTCCTTCCTGCGTTTCGACGGTACGCCGTGGTCGACTGATAAAGACGGCATTATCATGTGTCTGCTGGCGGCGGAAATCACCGCTGTCACTGGTAAGAACCCGCAGGAACACTACAACGAACTGGCAAAACGCTTTGGTGCGCCGAGCTATAACCGTTTGCAGGCAGCTGCGACTTCCGCACAAAAAGCGGCGCTGTCTAAGCTGTCTCCGGAAATGGTGAGCGCCAGCACCCTGGCTGGTGACCCGATCACCGCGCGCCTGACGGCGGCACCGGGCAACGGTGCTTCTATTGGCGGTCTGAAAGTGATGACTGACAACGGCTGGTTCGCCGCGCGTCCGTCAGGCACGGAAGACGCATACAAAATCTACTGCGAAAGCTTCCTCGGTGAAGAACATCGCAAGCAGATCGAGAAAGAAGCGGTTGAGATTGTTAGCGAAGTTCTGAAAAACGCGTAAACACATTAAATAAGAAAAAGGGCGGTCGGAAGATCGCCCTTTTTACTTATGATAGCCTGATACGCTACGTTCATCAGGCCTACGAGGATGGTGCAATATATTGAATTTGCACTATTTTGTAGGACGGATAAGGCGTTCACGCCGCATCCGGCATGAACAACGAGTACTTTGCCAACAAACTGAATAGCTCAAGGGAATTCCGAATGAAGACCAAAAGGAGTCTGGTCGTCAGAGTGGCATTAATTACCGCCACACTACTGCTGACAGCATGCGCCCAACCTGAACAATCATCATTAGCTGGTGACTGGTTACTGACCCCTAAAGATAAAACCAGAGGATTAACGGGTAGCATTGCGGTAAATATTGCGCCTTCCCGGTGTAAGACAAATTGCCGTGGCGATAACTTACCTGATAATACCCGCCGCTGGCAGTTGTCAGGCGGGAACGAAAAAGAACTTACTTATCTTCATGATATGTCAGCACAAGAAAAGACCGGTTTAAATCCTGAATGGCAATGCTACACCTCATTTTTTATGGGGATTTGCCAGGGTAAGCCCGGCACTCGACCGATAGTTAATGAGGATTATGTCAGCGAAAGCGGATTTTTTGGCTCGATGATGCATGTCGGGATTATTGAGTTGCGACGCTGTCAGTCAGAAAATTGCCAGCAAGAATTGAAAGCGATAAACACACATTAAAATAGCGAGTCCGGGAATGAAACCCGGACCTGAACATGTCTTATTGCGTGATTGTTTCTTTCATTTGATACTGCATTTCCCAGAGTTCAGTAAGCGAAATAACTTTTCTTGTTCTTGCTTCTTCACTTTGTACCCATAAGAAAGGGTAGAAAGTGAAGGCTTCCGTTGCCGATAATTTTATTACGTCTTCTTGCCATTGCGGCCAGCGTACATTTTCATAGAAGGTATCTAAATCACCGGATAATGCCCACTGAAGAAACTCAGAATATCCAACCTCCAGACTTTCCCAACTCAGCGTATCTGGCGCAAAATAATAAACGCAGCCAGTATCTTCCCCAAGATCGCCACCATTAAGAGCAAAAATTCCCCCTGCGACATCATCGGCGATGGGTAAAGCCCGCACGCTTGCGAATTCAGGGCGTTGTGTCCAACTTGCTGGATCTCGTGGTAACCGGGGGTGACCAGAGCCTGCTATGCGTAACCAACCGTTATCAATCAGCAGACCTCCGGAGCCATAGACAAGCGCACCCATCGGTGATTTTGTTGTAACCTGTAATTGATAAAGTGCGGTTTCGGCTAAATCTTTATTAACCGGTAAGAGTTCGGCATGGTTTGTGGCTTCTTTTAACCAATTCTGGATTATTGTCCAGGCTGAATCTTCAGTATTTACTAACTGACTCACTTCACGCATCGCTACTTGCTCCTTGTGTGCTACGGTGTCATTTATGATGAGGCATTGTATGGGACATTTTTTAAATATTAAGTTCCTTATATTTGAATAAAAAATGACTTTATCCATACATTGCCACTTTTTTCAAAGCATAAACCGATACCCAATACCGGTTTCAGTAATGAAATGGCGGGGCGGACGAGATCCTGTTCCAGTTTTTGTCGCAAATGCCTCATATAATTACGCAAATAGTTGCTGTGTTCGACCGCGTTTGGACCCTACACCTGCCGGATGCGGCATAAATAACGAACTCTTTGTCAACAAACAGAAAGGGCGATCATTCAATCGCCCTTTTTTATTTCGCTTTTTTTAACCGTGTTTGTTTTTCAGTTCAAAGCGTGGTGATACCAGACCATACAGTGTCCAACCAAGGAAAGTCACGATGGAACCGTACAGCATGGCTTCTTCCCCGGATGAGTACAGCGCATAGAAACTGTACATCGCACCAACAAAGGCAACAAAGTTTGCTACTTTCGCTTTTGATGGTGGCACATTGGCGACCTTCTGAATAATGACTAATGCCGCCATCGACAGAATATATGGGATGATATTGGTCACCACGGCCAGGTTAACCAGCACGTTGAACTGGCTGTTCAGTGACGGGCTAATGGTCATCAGTGACAATCCACTCTGAATAATCACAATGGTCAACATCCCCTGAACCGGTGCATCCACTTTGGTTACACGGGAGAAAATTTTAGGGAAGTAGCCTTCATCAGATGAAGATTTAAACACCTGGGCAATGGTGAACTGCCAGCCAAGTAGCGAACCGCAGCAGGACATCACCATCAGCGCCATAATGACTTTACCCACTTCCGGTGTGAACATTTGCGCGAAGGCCAGACCAAATGGTGCCGTTGAATTTGCCAGCTCCATATTGGGCACAATCCCGGCAATCACGTTGGTGGAGACGATATAAATCACCGCCGCACCTAACGTACCGCCGAGTACCGCGATTGGCACATTACGTTCCGGGTTTTCCACTACATCAGTATTCGCACACGCAGACTCCAGACCAAGAAAAGCCCACAGCGTCATGGCGATGGAAGAACCTACCGCACTGAAGAACGGTGCATGATGCGGATTCCAGGAATCAACGTAAAGTGTCGGGCTAAACCAGAACCAGCCGATAACGCACAGGCCTACCACCGGAATAATGACCCCCCACACGGTAATGCTACTGATTTGCCCGGTAATGCGCGCACCACCAAAGTTAGCCACGGTACAAATCCACAGCACTCCGATGGTTGCCAGACCAATCTGCACTGGTGACAAACTCGCGCCGAGCAGTTCGGTGCCGTAACCAACTGCCGAAATAGCAATCGCCACGTTAGCAATCAGCAGCGAGACGCCGTAGGTATAGTTCGCCATAAAGTTACCGGATTTACCGAAAGCATACTCGGCATAACCGCCCATACCGCCTGATTTACGGCTGAACATACCGCATTTTGCGAATGCCCATGCCAGCGCCATTGAGCCTACGGCTGTCACCAACCAGGAGATTATTGAGATTGTCCCAACTTCGGCAAGCTTTGTCGGCAGCATGATGATGCCGGAGCCCATCATGTTGACCATCGTCAGTATGGTTAACTGAACGACGCCCATTTTGTTCGATTTAGCCTGACTCATAATTTTTCCCCTTTCAACAGGGTGCTTTGCGCATCACGAGGCTTGATGACATAGCACCAAACTTGCTTACGACCATCATGTTCTTCGATATAGACACCCTGCAGCTCCGGTGCAAAACCTGGCAGCAGGTTGATCCCTTCTTCCAGAGCGCTGAAGTAACGCAGAACAGCACCACCCCAGATTTCACCCGGAACAACACACAGCACACCCGGAGGATAAGGAAGCGCACCTTCGGCAGCGATACGGCCTTCTGCATCCGGCAGACGAACCAGCTCCACTTCACCGCGTAAATAGGCGTAGTTGGCTTCTTGTGGATTCATGCTGACGCGTGGGAAGTGCTCCTTACGGAACATCTCTTTTTGCAGTTGTTTCACGTTGTGACGGGCATACAAATCATGCATTTCCTGGCACAACTGACGCAGGGTATAACCGGCGTAACGCTCTTCATGCTGTTTGTAGATGGAAGGCAGTACTTCCGCCAGGGGCGCATCAGCTTCCAGTAGTTTTTCGAAGCGAACCAGCAGGGCAACAAGTTGCTGAAGTTTGGCCATATCTTCTGCCGGAGTCAGCAGGAAGAGTATGGAGTTAAGATCGCATTTTTCCGGCACTACGCCATTTTCGCGCAGGAAGTTAGCAAGAATCGTCGCGGGTACACCGAACGCTTCGTATTCGCCGTTACGTGCATCAATACCTGGGGTTGTCAGCAACAGTTTGCACGGATCGACAAAGTATTGATTCTCTGCGTAACCTTCAAAAGAATGCCAGTGCTCACCGGGTACAAATTTAAAGAAGCGCAGATCAACCGCAATTTGCGCTGTTTCATACGATTGCCAGGGTTTACCATCCACCAGTTCAGGAACGAACGGACGAATGTGCTGGCAGTTATCGAGGATCAATTTGCGGGCATTAATACCGTTAACCACACAATCCATCCACATATTACGACCGCTGACACCTTCATGCATTTTGGCGTTAATATCCAGTGCGGCAAACAGCGGATAGAACGGGCTGGTGGAGGCGTGCATCATAAAGGCGTTGTTCATGCGTTTGTGCGGTACATAACGCTGTTGCCCTTTGATATGGCTGTCTTTTTTATGAATTTGTGAAGTCTGAGAAAAACCAGCCTGCTGCTTATGTACAGATTGCGTAACCAGAATACCCGGATCGTTCTCATTAAGCTCCAGTAGCAGCGGCGAACAGTCCGCCATCATCGGAATAAACTGTTCATAGCCGACCCATGCTGAGTCAAACAGGATGTAGTCACACAGATGACCGATTTTATCCACCACCTGGCGGGCGTTATAAATAGTACCGTCGTAGGTGCCTAACTGAATCACAGCGAGGCGGAACGGACGCGCCTCTTTTGCCCGTTGCGGTGCAACTTCTCTAATCAGTTCACGCAGATAACTTTCTTCGAAGCAGTGCGCATCAATACCACCGATAAAACCATACGGGTTACGTGCTGTTTCCAGATAAACCGGTGTTGCACCAGCCTGTAGCAAGGCCCCGTGGTGGTTAGACTTATGGTTATTGCGGTCAAACAGCACCAGATCACCCGGTGTTAGCAGGGCGTTTAAAACCACTTTGTTGGAAGAGGAGGTGCCGTTTAAAACAAAGTACGTTTTATCGGCATTAAACACTTTAGCCGCATGTTGCTGTGCAATGCATGGCGCACCTTCATGAATCAGTAGATCGCCCATTGCTACGTCGGCATTACACAAGTCGGAGCGGAAGAGCATTTCGCCAAAATATTCCACGAACTGATTGCCTGCCGGATGGCGACGGAAAAACTCACCCCCCTGATGACCCGGGCAGTCAAAAGCGCTATTGCCCTGATTGACATAATCGACCAGTGCGCGGAAGAAGGGCGGGCGCAGCTGCGTTTCATAATGGCTGGCGGCGGTTTCTAACTGACGTCCGTAAAATTCTTTCCGTGATTCGCAATGCTCGAAGACACCAGTAATACGTGGCAGATATTCTGCTGGTACACGTTCTTCATTTTCCGTTGCAATAAAAACAGGAATGCCATAGCCAGTAGCGTCTATTTCATCGAGTTTTCCACGTTCAACATCATTGACTGATAAAATAATGGCGGCAACGTCAATATAATTACTTTCGTCAATATTCACGCATGCACGATGAGTGGAAAAACAATCCGGGCAAGAACGACTAACGGCAATTTTTAATTCTGACATTTTGTTCATCTCTTTATTTCAGGTAATAGCAGGTCCTCAATTTCTCAAAGGAGAAATCGATCACGCCGGAAAAAAAGCAAAACTCCACCGCTGATAAATAAATCAGTAGTTTGCTTTTTGCAGATGCAATAACCCAGACCAGCCCGGTAACTGGCTATACTCGTCATACTTCAAGTTGCTAGTGCTGCGACTTGAATTATTTAGAGTTTAAAAGGGTTAGCAGTATATGAGCACCGAGGGATACAGGTATTAACCTGTAATGCTTAAAGTCAGGGAGACCTGTACGCTGGGGTGCCCTTTAGTCAGAAGACTAACGGGCATTAAAGAAATGAAAGTCAAAACTATTACGATGGGCAAACTTCATGATATGGGTTGTCCGCCTTATATGAGGCATTAAGCGGTTATTATTTTCCATTTACCTTTACCTTTTGCTGTGTCAGTTGAAGGTAGAGTTATTCTATCCATGAAAAGGCTATAAACTGTGAAGAAGATCAACAAAAAACGATCACACCCCAAATAATAAATCGTTAATTATGAATAGCGCCATATTAGATGCTGTTTTGTTGTTTAAATGTTGCAATTTCGTAGGTTATATTTTCATTAAGAAATTAAACCTGCCAAATAATAATTTTCGGGGCAGGTTTAATAATAAATTAATAATTAGTTAAGCGTATTTATTGAATAATAATTCATGGCATAAACCGATACCCAATACCGGTTTCAGTAATAAAATGGCGAGGGCGGGCGGGATCTTGCTCCAGTTTTTGTCGCAGATGCCCCATATAAATACGCAAATAGTGGCTGTGTTCGACCGCGTTTGGTCCCCACACCTGGTTGAGAAGCTGGCGCTGGGTGAGCACTTTTCCGGCATTGTTGAGTAGCACCGCCAGCAGGCGGAATTCAATCGGGGTGAGATGCACCTCTTCCTCACTGCGGTGAATCACGCGGGCAGCTAAATCGACGGTAACATCGGAAAATTTCACCAGCGGCTCGGGCGCGGTGGTGGCGGAGTGGCGGCGTAATGCGACGCGCAGACGGGCCTGCAATTCACCAATGCCAAATGGCTTACTCAGGTAATCATCCGCTCCGGCATCCAGCGCGGCGATTTTGTCGCTCTCTTCGCTGCGGGCGGAAAGCACAATTACTGGCACCGCGCTCCACTGGCGCAGGTCGCGGATAAACTCAATCCCATCACCGTCTGGCAGGCCGAGATCGAGAATAATCAAATCTGGCTTACGAGTCGCCGCTTCCAGCAGCCCCCGTTGCAGCGTTTCGGCTTCAAAAACGCGCATACCGTCACCCTCCAGCGCCGTGCGCAGAAAGCGACGAATAGCCTGTTCATCTTCAACAATCAGAACGTTTGTCACATATCCTCATGAAATTCTTCAAGTTCAGGGGCAGTTTGCTGGGGAAGTGTAACACGAAAACAGGCACCACCTTCCGGTCGGTTGAACGCGGTAATGGTGCCGCCGTGTACATCCACAATTGCCCGACAAATTGCCAGCCCAAGCCCTACACCCGGCACTGCCGACTCTTTATTTCCACGAGCAAACTTATCGAATATCGTCTGCTCCTGACCTGGCGGAAGACCGGGGCCGTTATCCCAGACATCCAGTTGTAGATTTTCGCCCTCAACGTGGGCATCGATACCAATTTCGGCCTGCGCACCCGCGTATTTCACCGCGTTCTCCAGCAGATTAATCAGCACCCGTTCAAAGAGTGGCCCGTCAACGTGGATTAAGGTCAGCGGTTCTGGCAGAGAAAGATTGATGGGCGAGGATAAACCCGGTTCCAGCATTTTCAGCGCGCTGCCGACCACTTCTTCCAGCGTTAACCACTCTTTCTTCAAATTAAAGCCGCCGGACTGAATTCGCGCCATATCCAGTAGATTATTCACCAGTCGGGTCGTGTTCAGCACATGCTGACGAATCTCGCTGGCCTGGCGGGCGTGAGGCGATCCTTCGCTTGCCAGATCGAGCGTTAAGATTTCTGCCTGACCGAACAGCACCGTAAGCGGCGTGCGTAAATCATGCGAAAGCGCCGCCAGCAGGGCGTTGCGGATCTGTTCTCGTTCGCTTGCCATCCGCGCCTGTTCTTCGCTGGCGGTCAGCGTCAGGCGTTCCAGGGCATTGGCGACTAACAACGTAAACGTCTCCAGCAGGCGTTGCTGTTCCGGGATCATCAACTGGCGCAGATTCCCCGGTTCCACCACCACCAGCCCGTAGGTTTTCTCGCCGCTTTTTAACGGCAAAATCTGGTATGGCACACCGGGTAACGTGTCGGTGCCCGCGCCCGCAGGCAGGCCTTTATCAAAACTCCACTGCGCGATGGCATCGTCCCACGGCGTCATTCCTTGCGGATGTGTCAACGGCTGCAATTTACCGTTGTCATCGGGCAACAACACCTGGCTGCGGGCATGAAACGTGGAAGCAAAAAATTGTTCGCTGGTGGCGGCGATGTCCTGCGGACTGCGTCCCACAGCCAGAGCTTTCGACATTTCATATAAGTGTCGTGTGCGTTGCTCGCGGTAACGGGCTACCCGCGCCTGATAACGTACGCCAGCAGTAAGATTCCCGATCACCAGCCCGACGGTTAACATCACCGCGAAAGTCAGCAGATACTGCACATCAGAGACGGCGAGCGTGCCGCGTGGGGCGATAAAAAAGAGATCGAAACTCACCACATTAATGACGGTAGCAAGCACCGAAGGCCAGCGTCCATAAAATAGCGCCACCACCACCACGCCAAGCAGATACAGCATCACCAGGTTGGCGGCATCAAACGCCATCAGCCACTGCATGGCAATTAAGGTGATAACGGCACATAATGCGGCGGCAACCACGCACCCCTGAATCTGTACCCGCCACTTGTCTTTAAAAGAGCGGCTATCCGGCGCGTTATTAAGCGGGCGGGCGGGTGGTTCATCAAGCGCGACCAGCACCTGATCGAGATCGGGGGCGATGCGCGCCAGTCGGTCAGCAAACGTTTCCCGACGCCACCAGCGGCGCGAGGCCGGGTGACCGAGAATAATCTTGCCGAGATTATGTTCACGGGCATAACGCACTACGGCTTTTTCTTCCGCCGGATCAGAAAGTGTTGCTGTCTCCGCGCCCAGCTCCTGCGCCAGACGTAAGGCGCTGAGAATTGCCCGACGTTTTTTCTCCGGTAAGCGGTGCAGGGCAGGGGTTTCAACATACACCGCGTGCCAGACGCTCCCCAGCCGTGACGCCAACCGCGCCGCCGCGCGGACCAGTTTTTCGCTGCCGGTGTTATGCCCAATACATAAAAGAATCGCGTCGCGCGTGTGCCAGACTTTCTCTTCGCCAGGATGCCCCCGCCAGGCGCGCATTTGCTCATCTACGCGATCGGCAGTACGGCGCAGTGCCAGTTCGCGCAGGGCGATCAGATTGCCTTTGCGGAAAAAATGTTCAATGGCGCGCTCCGCCTGCCCGGCAATATAGACTTTGCCTTCTTTCAGCCGTTGACGCAGATCGTCCGGGGGCAAGTCCACCAGCACTACGTCGTCGGCAGCATCAAAAAAGGGATCGGGCACGGTTTCCCGCACCTGAATTCCGGTGACGCCGCTGACCACATCGTTCAGGCTTTCCAGATGCTGAACGTTGACGGTCGTGAAAACATCAATGCCCGCTTCCAGCAGCTCTTCGATGTCCTGCCAGCGTTTAGGATGACGAGAACCTGGCGCATTACTGTGCGCCAGTTCGTCCATTAAGATCAGCGCCGGACGGCGGGCGAGGGCGGCATCGATATCAAACTCGCTGATATGCCGCCCACGGTACGCCTGGCGTTTTAGCGGCAGAACAGCCAGCCCTTCCAGCATTGCGGCGGTATCTTTCCGTCCGTGAGTTTCAACCACGCCAACCACAATATCCAGCCCTTGCGCCCGCAGTCGTTGGGCTTCTGCCAGCATCGCCCAGGTCTTCCCGACGCCTGCACAGGCACCGAAAAAAACTTTCAGCTTCCCCCGATGCGGCGCGGCAGTTTGTTCCAGCAGACGATCGGGGTCGGGACGTAAGGGTTCGTTATTCATCAAGCTTATCCAGCGCCAGATTGAGTTCGACAATGTTGACGACCGGCTGGCCGATATATTTCACCAGCGGTTGTTGGCTGTATTTTGCGATCAGCTGCGTGAGCTGTTCAACGCTGAGATTACGCGCTTTCGCCACGCGAGGAATCTGCCAGACCGCCGCTTGCGGGGTAATATTATTGTCCAGCCCGCTTGCCGACGCCGTCACCAGTTCAACCGGAACGTTCGTGCTGGCATCCGGGTTAGCAGCCCGTAATACGGCAACGCGTGCAGCGATTTGTTTATCCAGCTCAGGGTTACTGACCGCCAGATTGCTCCCGCCAGAAGCCTGTGGATTATAGGGCATTTCTGTCGTTGCCGACGGGCGACCATGAAAATAGCCGTTGCCGGTAAAATTCTGCCCGATTAATGCCGAGCCGCGCACCGTATCACCTTCGCGAATCAACGAACCATTGGCCTGCCAGGGAAACCACCATTGCCCCAGCGCGGTGGTCAGCAGCGGGTAAACACCGCCAGTAATCAGTAACAAAAAGAGAAATGTTGATAATGCCGGACGTAATCCACGCATGGTAAACCTCACACCAGACCGCAAACGGTCAGCAGTAAATCAATGACTTTGATACCAATAAACGGCACCAGCAGCCCACCCAGACCGTAAATCCATAAGTTACGGCGCAACATGGCAGAAGCGGTAAGCGGTTTATAACTCACGCCTTTTAACGCCAGGGGAATCAAAAAGACGATAATCAAGGCGTTGAAAATGACCGCACTGAGAATGGCGGAGTCGGGCGAATGCAGGCGCATGATGTTCAGCGCATTTAACTGCGGATACGTTGCCGCGAACGCCGCCGGAATAATGGCGAAGTATTTCGCCACATCGTTGGCAATGCTGAAGGTGGTCAGCGAGCCACGGGTCATCAGCATCTGTTTGCCAATATGCACCACCTCGATCAACTTGGTCGGGTTAGAGTCGAGATCCACCATATTGCCCGCTTCTTTCGCCGCCTGAGTACCGGAGTTCATCGCTACCGCGACATCTGCCTGCGCCAGCGCCGGAGCATCGTTGGTGCCGTCGCCGGTCATCGCCACCAAACGGCCTTCCGCCTGATACTGACGGATCAATGCCAGCTTGGCCTCCGGTGTCGCTTCAGCGAGAAAATCATCGACGCCCGCTTCCGCGGCAATGGCGGCGGCAGTCAGACGGTTATCGCCAGTAATCATCACCGTTTTTATGCCCATTTGGCGCAGCTGGGCGAAGCGCTCTTTAATGCCGCCTTTGACGATATCTTTCAGCGCAATAACGCCCAGCACGCGGGAACCTTCCACCACTACCAGAGGCGTGGCCCCCTGACGCGCAACCTGATCGACTTTTTGATCGACATCGGCAGGGAAGTGACCACCGTTAGCTTCAATATGGCGGCGAATGGCATCGACAGAACCTTTACGGATCATACGGTTGTCGATATTGATCCCGCTCATTCGACTTTGCGCAGTAAACGGTACAAAAGTGGCGTGAAGCGACTGCACATCGCGCTCGCGCAGGTTAAAACGCTGCTTGGCGAGGATCACAATACTGCGGCCTTCCGGCGTTTCGTCGGCCAGCGAAGCCAGTTGTGCTGCGTCGGCCAGCGTTTTTTCCTCTACGCCCTGCGCAGGGATAAACTCTGATGCCTGACGGTTACCGAGGGTGATGGTACCGGTTTTATCCAGCAGCAGGACGTCCACGTCGCCCGCCGCTTCAACTGCACGCCCGCTGGTGGCAATCACATTCGCGCCCAGCATCCGACTCATCCCGGCGACGCCGATCGCTGACAACAGGCCACCGATGGTGGTTGGAATCAGACAGACCAGCAGCGCCACCAGTACCGTTACACTGACTGCATTACCGCCCCACGCGGAAAACGGCCACAGCGTGGCGGTTGCCAGTAAAAAGACGATAGTCAGGGCAATCAGCAGAATGGTCAGGGCAATCTCGTTCGGCGTTTTACGTCGCTGCGCGCCTTCCACCATCGCGATCATCCGATCCAGAAATGTCTCGCCGGGGTTAACGCTACACTCAATCACCAGCCAGTCAGAAAGAATACGCGTGCCGCCGGTGACGGAGGCAAAATCGCCGCCGGATTCACGGATCACCGGTGCCGATTCCCCGGTGATGGCGCTTTCATCGACCGATGCGCCCCCTTCAATGACTTCGCCATCGCAGGGGATAATATCGCCCGCTTCTACCAGCACGATATCGCCTTTACGCAGCTGATCGGCAGGAGCTTTGTCTGTCGCAGCGCCATATTTCGGTTCGCGCAGTTTGCGGGCAAAGGCGGTTTTTTTCACTCCTTTCAGACTATTAGCCTGCGCTTTACTGCGGCCTTCTGCCAGCGCCTCGGCGAAATTAGCGAACAGTACGGTGACCCACAGCCATGCGCTAATTGCCGCGCCAAACAGCGCATTGCCAGGCATCGCGCCGCTTGCCATTGCAATGCTAATAAAGGTGGTTAACAGACTGCCGATCCAGACGATAAACATCACTGGATTACGCCATTGCGCCTGCGGGTTTAATTTTTTCACCGCTTCTTTCAGCGCCTGAACGACAAGTGTTGGTTCGAATAGCGCCAGTTGTTTACGACTCATATTCAGTGCTCACTCAATATCATCAGGAGAGATATTCCGCCACCGGACCAAGCGCCAGGGCAGGGATAAAGGTCAGTGCGCCAACCAGCAACACGGTGCCGATTAACAGGCCTACAAACAGCGGGCCGTGCGTTGGCAGCGTGCCGGAGCTGGCGGGTTGGCTCTTTTTACTCACCAGCGAACCGGCAATTGCCATCACCGGGATAATCACCCCGAAGCGACCGACAAACATGCAGAACGCCAGTAAACAGTTCCAGAACGGAGAGTTGGCGCTTAATCCGGCAAAGGCGCTGCCGTTGTTGTTAGCGGCGGACGACACGGCGTACAGCACTTCGCTAAAACCATGCGGGCCAGGATTGAGCATGGCGCTACGTCCGGCGTCGGTCATCATCGCCAGTGCTGCGCCCATCAGTACCAGCGTTGGGGTGACCAGAATCGCCAGTGCGGTCAGTTTCATCTCGCGTACGTCGATTTTTTTACCCAGATATTCCGGCGTACGACCAATCATCAGCCCGGCAATAAACACCGCCAGCAGAACAAACAGCATCATGCCGTAAAGACCAGAACCGACACCGCCGAATACCACTTCACCAATTTGCATCAGCCACATCGGCACCATGCCACCGAGAGCGGTAAACGAATCATGCATCGCAATCACCGCGCCACAGGAAGCCGCCGTAGTCACGACCGCAAACAGGCTACTGACCAGCACGCCGAAACGGCTTTCTTTACCTTCCATATTGATGCTGCTGTCCGCACCCAGCGTCAGCAGATGAGGATTACCCTGAACTTCTGCCCACATCACCACGCCTACGCAGATGACAAAAATCACCGACATCGCCCACAGCAACATGCGCCCCTGGCGGCGATCGCCTGCCACTTCACCAAAGGCAAAGCACAGCGCTGTTGGGATCAAGAAGATCGCCAGCATCTGCACGAAGTTGGTCAGTGCGGTTGGGTTTTCAAACGGATGCGACGAGTTGGCATTAAAGAAGCCACCGCCGTTAGTACCGAGCATCTTGATCGCTTCCTGAGAAGCTACAGGCCCCATGGGTAACAGCTGTTGCGCTCCTTCAACGGTATTCACCGCCTGATAGGGCAGAAAGTTTTGCAGCGCACCTTGTTGAATAAAAAACAGTGCGATCAACAACGCCACAGGGACTAGCACCCATAACGTGATGCGTAGCAGATCGACCCAGGCATTGCCGAGTGTGCTCATGCTCTGGCGGGTAAACGCGCGGATGAGGGCAAAAATCACCGCAATCCCGCTGGCGGCAGAAAGAAAGTTTTGTACCGTTAAGCCCGCCATCTGGCTGAAATAGCTCAACGTGGTTTCACCGCTATAAGATTGCCAGTTGGTATTGGTGACAAAGCTGACGGCAGTATTCAGCGCCAGATCCCACGACAGCCCCGGCAGTTGTTGCGGATTAAGCGGCAGATAGTGCTGACCGAGTAACATAAAAAACAGCACTGCCAGCCCCAGCATATTCAGGCCGAGAATGGCACAGAGATATTGCTTCCAGTTCATCTCACGGTCAGACACGCCGAGTACACGAAAGAGTACGCGCTCAACGCCCGTCGTACCAGGAAGAGGAATATCATTAATCAGCCGCGCCAGCCCACTGCCCAAAGGGCGCGCCAGCACCATTAACACCAGTAAAAACGTGGCAATCAGTAAGAACCCTTGCGCAGCCATCAGAACGCCTCCGCATTGATCAGGGCATAAACCAGATAACCCAGTAATAAAAACACCAGCAATACGCCGGTTATCACGCCTGCACTCACAGTGCACCTCCAGTGGCCTAAAAGTGATACCGGAAGGGTAGAATTCTGGCTGCAAAGATTTCGCAAAAATCTGCGGACGGGGTGTAAAAAAAGTATAAAAATGGCAAAAGCCATGATTTAACTAATGTTTAGTATTAATTTAACTTTTATGTAACTTAATTACGGGATGAATGTAAATAAACCATCAATAAGCAAAAATAAGTGGTCGGATGAGTAGTAAAATTACACAAAAGGCGGTACTATTTTCATCAGATAAACAAATTCATTTTTCCGGTGCCATTCACCGGGTAGATACAAAAGGGGGAGAAAAGTATGGAACTTTACAGAGAATATCCTGCATGGCTTATCTTTTTACGCCGTACTTATGCGGTTGCAGCGGGCGTTCTGGCGCTGCCTTTCATGCTTTTCTGGAAAGACCGCGCCCGCTTTTACAGCTACCTGCACCGCGTCTGGTCGAAAACCAGCGATAAACCGGTGTGGATGGATCAGGCCGAAAAGGCAACCGGTGATTTTTACTGATTGCTGAGTTTTGAAAACATTGAAAACCGCTAGTGGAAACGCTGGCGGTTTTTTTATAATGCGCGATGTAGTATATGGTTCACCATCTGGTCAGAAAGTGTCTTTCTAAAACACTACGGCGTAATGAATTCATTGATTGATTGTCTGGCGGAAGTCAGGTTCATAACGTATTATTAGCGCTTGTCTACAAGGCAATGTGTATTTCCGCGATGAGTAAATGAAAATAAAAAGTGAAGATATATTCATCAAGATAATCAATAAATAATCTTTCAGGTATTCTTAACATGAATAAAATTATAGAATATATAAATAAAATTGAATTTGACATGTCAATCAAGTTTCCTCCAGTGTATAAACGTTTTTTGATAGAAGAAATTAAAGATAGTGAGACCTATGAAATAACTAATAAGAAGCACGAAACATTATATTTATATAACTATTCTGATCTTATTGAAAGAAATGAAACATATGATATTCAACAAGTGGAACCTGACTATTTTTTGATAGGTCAAGACGGAGATTTAGGCTATTTTATCTATGTTGGGAGTGCTAAGGAAAGTGATACTATATTTAGTATTGATTTAGGTGCCTTAGGAGCCATGGAGTTTTCGGTAGAAGCTGATGATGTATATTTTTGATTTTCATATTGTAATAAATTTATGAATGTTAATTTCATCTTTTTTTGATAGACGATTTACTACTGAAATTTAACTGAATGATATGGAAATTAAAATGCAAGATGTTATTCTTAAATTGATTGCCAGAGGATTGATTGATATCAGAATTGCAGCTAACTCTGGAAATTCAAAGGCTTGTTTTATATTGTCTGATTTTATACATGTTCTGCCTCATACAGCTAATTGTATGGTCAATGATGGACAGAGTTATGAGGATGTTATGAATGATTTATATGCGCGGGCTAAAATTAAAAACATGGAAGATTGGCTTGATAATGCTTTAAATGATATATACACGTGATCATTGACACTGCTTGATTTGATTCTGTCAGGGGATAATGCTCAAACTATGAACATCAGACTATCACCTGAACTTTAGTTTCAACACCGTCAAGGCTGTGACTGCCGCGTCTGCAACCTGAGTGGTGGCAGGATACGTAACGGTGAGCGCAAATCTGTTAAAACCACTGGCAGTCGTACCCGGATGAATATTATTGCCGGAGCTGTCGCAGGCGGCGCGATGGCAGGATTGGTGTGTGGTCCAGGTGCACCTGTTTGCGTACTTATTGGCGGCTTTGTCGGCGGTGCACTTGCCGCATGGGAAATGGGGCGCTTGTGGAATTGATTATGCAACAGGTTAATTCGATATCGTTGGTCAAGGTTCACAAAGCGACTGATTTATCTCAGGCTCAGTCTGACGTTGTGCTCAATGGCAATAACACAGGTATTATTGTACCAGGGCAAATACTGGAAGCGGCAATTCAGGTTAATGACCAGCGTTATATCCTTTTTCTGACGGATGACGTTATTTTTGAGGAATCACTGACAATTGTCCTTATCGATGTTAACGATGGAGTTAAAGAGACCGTACGTTTGGGTAATGAGTATGCGACGGGAAGTTTTGAGGGATTATCCGTTACAGCGGATAGCATCAATTTCAGATTCATTGGTGATTCTCTCTGGACAATCCAAACCGTTGACTCACCATGCTTGACGCTTCCTTTTGGTTCAGATCCGAAAGGTGTGAAACGAGAAGCCAGACTGAAAAAATACATGACAATTTCGGTCATCCCTGCACCTGAGCAAACTCGCTGATGTTATTTCAGAAAAATTATAGCAAACAAAGGCACTATAAATTGAAAAATAAAGAAACCCTAAAACAGATTTATCACCTGCAATATGATTCGTTCGCTTTCAAAAGTGGTTTAATAAACTGGTATAATTCTTTATTAGATAAAACACCCGATGAACTGGATGAAAATGATATTGCCAAAATGCTTCGTCAGAATATCTTACCGGCGCTTGCTGTACAAAAAGCAATTGAGATGATAGAGATTAATCTTATGGTGGGCTATTTATATGATGGGGAGCTATTGCTGGTATTGAGTAATCTCATCGGGAGTGACTATTTTTCTCCTTTGCAGTTACTGAAATTAAAAAATATCATCAATAATTTTGATGACAACATGTTAAACGTTGCTGCCATGAGCGATGAAGAAAAGAAACTATTTCTTGCCACCATGAAATTTATTATGAATAATTGAATTTTTTTACTGTTATCATTTATTCGTTTCGTTTTTTCAGTACCGCCGTCTACACTTACTCCTGTAAACCGCCCAGGAGTAGTAATGAATCAACAACTTTTTGATGACAGCACCCTTATCCGCATTTTTGCTTTGCATGAGTTACACCGTCTTAAAGAGCGAGGCTTAACGCGCGGGGCGCTTCTCGATTATCACAGCCGCTATAAACTCGTCTTTCTGGCTCATTCCCAGCCGGAATACCGCAAACTTGGCCCGTTTGTGGCTGATATTCACCAGTGGCAAAATCTGGGTGACTATTACAACCAGTACCGCCAACGCGTAATTGTTTTGCTTTCTCATCCCGCCAACCCGCGCGATCACACCAACGTTTTGATGCACGTTCAGGGTTATTTTCGCCCACATATTGATTCCACAGAACGCCAGCAGCTGGCGGCGCTTATCGACAGTTATCGCCGTGGCGAGCAACCGCTTCTTGCGCCGCTGATGCGTATCAAACACTATATGGCGCTTTATCCTGACGCCTGGCTTTCAGAGCAGCGTTATTTCGAACTTTGGCCGCGGGTGATTAACTTGCGCCATGCAGGAGTTTTATGACTACCCATCTGGTCTGGTTTCGCCAGGATTTACGTCTGCACGACAATCTCGCGCTTGCTGCCGCCTGCCGCAATTCGTCTGCACGCGTGCTGGCGTTGTATATCGCTACACCACGCCAGTGGGCGGCGCATAATATGTCGCCGCGTCAGGCTGAATTTATCAATGCACAACTGAACGGGCTACAAATCGCGCTGGCGGAAAAAGGCATTCCTTTGCTGTTTCATGAAGTGGATGACTTTGCCGCCAGCGTCGAAATAGTTAAACAGGTGTGCGCGGAAAACCGTGTTACCCATCTGTTTTATAACTATCAGTATGAGGTGAATGAGCGGGCGCGGGATGTGCAGGTTGAGAGAACGCTGCGTAACGTGGTGTGTGAAGGATTTGATGACAGCGTGATCCTGCCGCCGGGGGCGGTGATGACTGGCAATCATGAGATGTACAAAGTCTTTACGCCATTTAAAAACGCCTGGCTGAAACGGCTGCGGGAAGGGATGCCGGAGTGCGTCGCTGCGCCAAAAGTTCGGAGTAGCGGATCATTAGATCCCGCGCCATCTATTACGCTGAATTACCCTCGTCAGTCATTCGATACCGCGCATTTCCCGGTGGAAGAAAAAGCGGCGATTGCGCAATTACGCCAGTTTTGCCAGAACGGTGCGAGTCAGTACGATCAGCAGCGTGATTTTCCGGCAGTGGAAGGCACCAGCCGTTTGTCTGCAAGCCTTGCAACGGGTAGGTTATCGCCTCGCCAGTGTCTGCATCGCCTGTTGGCGGAACAGCCGCATGCGCTGGATGGCGGGGCTGGTAGCGTCTGGCTTAATGAGCTGATCTGGCGCGAGTTCTACCGTCATTTGATGACGTATCACCCGTCACTGTGTAAGCATCGCCCCTTTATTGCCTGGACCGATCGCGTACAGTGGCAAAGTAATCCCGCGCATTTAAAGGCCTGGCAGGAAGGCAAAACGGGATACCCGATTGTTGATGCGGCCATGCGTCAGCTTAACAGCACTGGCTGGATGCATAATCGGCTACGGATGATTACAGCAAGCTTTTTGGTGAAAGATTTGTTGATCGACTGGCGCGAAGGCGAGCGGTATTTCATGTCGCAGCTGATTGATGGTGATTTGGCAGCCAATAACGGTGGCTGGCAGTGGGCGGCTTCTACGGGTACTGATGCAGCGCCGTATTTTCGTATTTTCAACCCGACAACCCAGGGCGAGAAATTTGACCGCGAGGGCGAGTTTATTCGCCGGTGGCTACCAGAGTTGCGCGATGTACCAGGGAAAGCGGTGCATGAACCGTGGAAGTGGGCAGAGAAAGCAGGTGTGAAGCTGGATTATCCGCAACCGATAGTTGACCACAAAGAGGCAAGGCTGCGAACGCTGGCAGCGTATGAAGAAGCGAAGAAAGGTGCCTGATAAAACGCATTAAGCGTCTTATCAGGCATCGGTGCTGGCCTGTTAAGACTCCAGCGCCAGCGCGCGGTTTCTGAACTTAAGCGCCTGATACAGCCAAATCATCAGTACCAGTCCTACACACGCCAGTGCGCCCCATGTAATTTGATCAAATACTTCAATATATGCATTGATGGAGTAGTTGATCGCCCCGGAAGCATCAAACGAAGCTTGCGATGTCTGATCGGCAATCACGCCCGCCAGATAGTTCGCAATCGCGCCGGAAAGCAGCATATAAATACCGGTTAATACGCCGGTCACGCCGGGGATTTCAATGCGCGTAATCTGCGACATAGCAACCGGGTCGATAAACAGTTCCGCAAATCCCATCACCGCCAGGCCTAACACCATCAGTGGCAGAGAAGAGTGACCATACATAGCGGACCAGCGGGCGCTTAAGGTCAGAATGCAGAATCCGGCGCTCATCAGGCCGAGGCCAAGAGCAAATTTTCCCCAGATGCGCACGGTACGATTACCTGCGACGCTCTCTTTAACCACCCACGCCAGGAACACACCACACAGCATGACCGCGAAAGCATTAATCGACTGGAACATAGCGGTCGGAACGGTATAACCAAACATATCGCGGTTAACGAAGCGATCAATATAAAGGCTAATCGAGCTACCGCCCTGTTGTGCGAAGGCCCAGAACAACATACTGAAGAAGGTGAGCGTCACAATCAGCCCCAGCTCTTTACGCTGTTTCTGGTTTTCTGCTTTGCGATAAATTTTTGCCAGAACGCCAAGGCCAATGATAGTCGCGACAATCAAGGCGTATACCGACCACTCTTTCCAGAACAGTAGGGTAATCAACGCAGGCGTTGCGACCAGTAGAACCAGCAGCCATCCCCAGTTGGGCAGGAGAAAGTTTGTCGCACGCAGTACGTCTTTGTTAACACCGCGGGTATGAGCAAAATGACGATTGCCACATAAGAAGATAACCAGACCCGCGATCATGCCAACCGCCGCCAGACCAAAGCCCATCGCCCAACTGTACTCCTCCTGGGCGTAGCCACAGGCGATAGGTGCGATAATAGACCCCACGTTACCCGCTGCATACATCAGCGAGAAACCGCCATCACGACGCGGATCGGTTGGCTCATACAGCTCGCCGAGCAGGCAACTGACATTGGATTTAAACAGACCATAGCCACAAACGATAATCGCCAGGGACAGATAGAGGAATGACGGATGGATCTCACTGGCACCCAGCACCACATGTCCGATCGCCATCAATAACGCCCCCAGCATCACCGCCATACGGTTGCCGAGAACTTTATCCGCCAAAAAGCCACCGAGGATTGGCGTGACATACACCAGCGAACAGTAGGCGCTAAATAACGCGTAGGCGTGAGTATCGTTGTATTTTAGTTGATTAGTGAGATAGAGAATCAGCAGGGCACGCATGCCGTAAAAGCTAAAATATTCCCAGATTTGCAGCGCAACGACATAGTAAATAGCGCGCGGCTGTGATGCGTGTTTATTCATAATAATTCCACAATTAACTGCAACGTCACGTAATAGTTGCGCGGCGTGCTTGTGTTTCCTTAAAGTTAAAACTTTGATACAGATCTGATTATTTGTGCAATATGCTGTCTGATTGCATAAATATACATTAGCTGAAGCGTGATGATATAAACAATTTGCGTCTTTTGGCGTCGGGTTTGTTTCTTAATATGTCAAAAGATTGGCTATCGACGAACAGGCGAGGTAACGCTATGTTAACGGTGTAGCTATCAGAATACGGAAGGCGCGAAGATGAAAAACACCGAACTGGAACAACTGATTAACGAAAAACTGAACAGCGCGGCGATTAGTGATTACGCGCCGAATGGTTTGCAGGTGGAAGGCAAAGAGACGGTGCAAAAAATTGTTACCGGTGTCACCGCCAGCCAGGCTTTGCTCGATGAGGCAGTGCGTCTGGGCGCGGATGCGGTCATTGTGCATCATGGCTACTTCTGGAAAGGCGAATCTCCGGTCATTCGCGGCATGAAGCGTAACCGTTTAAAAACCTTGCTGGCGAATGATATCAACCTGTATGGCTGGCATTTGCCGCTTGACGCACATCCTGAGCTGGGCAATAACGCACAGCTGGCGGCGTTACTGGGGATCACGGTCATGGGCGAAATTGAGCCGTTGGTGCCGTGGGGCGAGCTGACCATGCCTGTGCCGGGACTGGAACTAGCCTCCTGGATTGAAGCGCGTCTGGGACGTAAGCCGTTATGGTGTGGAGATACCGGACCTGAGGTGATTCAGCGCGTTGCCTGGTGCACGGGCGGCGGGCAAAGTTTTATCGATAGCGCCGCGCGTTTTGGCGTGGATGCTTTTATTACTGGCGAAGTTTCTGAACAGACCATTCATTCAGCCCGCGAGCAGGGATTGCATTTTTATGCTGCGGGTCACCATGCCACTGAACGCGGTGGTATTCGCGCATTGAGTGAGTGGCTGAATGAAAATACCGATCTTGATGTGACCTTTATTGATATTCCTAATCCTGCATAACGAATAATCAGAGGGATCGAAAGTGCAACGAGCGCGTTGTTATCTGATAGGTGAAACGGCGGTAGTGCTGGAACTGGAACCGCCGGTGACGCTGGCTAGCCAGAAACGGATCTGGCGACTGGCGCAGCGTCTGGTGGATATGCCGAATGTGGTTGAAGCCATTCCCGGCATGAACAATATCACGGTGATTTTGCGTAATCCTGAGTCGCTGGCGCTGGATGCCATAGAGCGTTTGCAACGCTGGTGGGAGGAGAGTGAGGCGCTGGAGCCGGAGTCTCGTTTTATTGAAATTCCGGTAGTTTACGGTGGCGCAGGCGGACCGGATTTGGCGGTGGTCGCGGCGCATTGTGGATTGAGCGAAAAACAGGTTGTTGAATTGCACTCCTCTGTGGAATACGTGGTCTGGTTTTTAGGTTTTCAACCGGGCTTCCCGTATCTCGGGAGTTTGCCGGAACAACTACACACGCCACGGCGCGCTGAACCGCGCTTGCTCGTTCCGGCAGGTTCTGTCGGGATCGGCGGGCCGCAGACCGGTGTTTATCCGCTGGCAACGCCGGGCGGCTGGCAGTTGATTGGTCATACCTCACTCAGCCTGTTTGATCCGGCGCGTGACGAACCCATCTTATTACGTCCGGGAGACAGCGTGCGCTTTGTACCGCAGAAGGAGGGAGTATGCTGAAGATTATTCGTGCGGGCATGTATACCACTGTGCAGGATGGCGGTCGTCACGGTTTTCGCCAGTCGGGTATCAGCCACTGCGGCGCACTGGATATGCCTGCGTTACGCATTGCTAACCTGCTGGTGGGTAATGACGCCAATGCCCCCGCGCTGGAGATAACGCTCGGTCAGTTAACGGTAGAGTTCGAAACTGATGGTTGGTTTGCCCTGACGGGGGCAGGTTGCGAAGCGCGGCTGGATGATAATGCCGTCTGGACTGGCTGGCGATTGCCGATGAAAGCAGGCCAGCGTTTAACGCTTAAACGCCCGCAGCACGGGATGCGCAGTTATCTGGCGGTCGCGGGTGGTATTGATGTTCCGCCGGTAATGGGGTCATGCAGTACCGATCTCAAAGTGGGGATTGGTGGGCTGGAAGGCCGTTTACTGAAGGATGGTGACCGACTCCCGATGGGTAAATCGAAGCGTGATTTTATGGAAGCGCAGGGCGTTAAACAGCTGCTGTGGGGCAACCGCATTCGCGCCTTGCCGGGGCCGGAATATCATGAGTTCGATCGCGCCTCGCAGGATGCATTCTGGCGTTCGCCGTGGCAGCTTAGTCCGCAAAGTAACCGTATGGGCTATCGCTTACAGGGGCAAATTTTAAAACGCACCACCGATCGCGAACTGTTATCTCATGGTTTGTTGCCGGGCGTGGTGCAGGTGCCGCATAACGGCCAGCCGATTGTATTGATGAACGACGCACAGACCACCGGTGGTTATCCGCGTATTGCCTGTATCATTGAGGCTGATATGTACCATCTGGCGCAAATTCCGCTCGGTCAGCCGATTCATTTTGTCCAGTGTTCACTGGAAGAGGCACTGAAAGCGCGGCAAGATCAGCAACGTTATTTCGAACAATTAGCGTGGCGGCTGCACAATGAAAATTGACCTGAACGCCGATCTGGGCGAAGGCTGTGCCAGCGACGCAGAGCTATTAACGCTGGTTTCCTCTGCCAATATTGCCTGTGGATTTCATGCAGGCGATGCACAAACCATGCAGGCTTGTGTGCGTGACGCCATACAAAATGGTGTCGCCATTGGCGCTCACCCGAGCTTTCCGGACAGGGAACATTTTGGCCGTAGCGCCATGCAATTGCCGCCGGAAACCGTTTACGCCCAAACGCTGTATCAAATTGGTGCGCTGGCCGCTATTGCTCGCGCGCAAGGCGGCGTGATGCGTCACGTCAAACCGCACGGCATGTTATACAACCAGGCGGCGAAAGAGGCACAACTGGCAGACGCCATTGCCAGAGCAGTTTACGCTTGCGATCCGGCGTTGATTCTCGTTGGGCTGGCGGGAAGCGAGCTGATTCGTGCAGGCAAGCAATATGGCCTGACAACGCGCGAGGAAGTATTTGCCGATCGCGGATATCAGGCTGACGGCTCACTGGTACCGCGAAGTCAGCCTGGCGCGTTGATTGAAAACGAAGAACAGGCGCTGGCGCAGACGCTGGAGATGGTGCAACACGGCAGAGTCAAAAGTATCAACGGCGAATGGGCAACGGTCACGGCGCAAACGGTCTGCCTGCATGGCGATGGAGAACACGCACTGGCGTTCGCCCGCCGACTACGCTCTACATTTGCCGAAAAGGGGATTGTTGTCGCAGCATAACCCCGCTTAATAAAGAATGAAAAAAGGATATCACCATGCCTGAAGGCCCGGAGATCCGCCGTGCAGCGGATAACCTGGAGGCGGCGATCAAAGGCAAACCTCTAACTGATGTCTGGTTTGCCTTCCCGCAGTTAAAACCTTATCAATCACAACTTATCGGTCAACACGTTACCCATGTGGAAACGCGAGGTAAGGCGTTGTTAACTCATTTTTCCAACGGGTTAACGCTCTACAGCCATAATCAGCTTTACGGCGTCTGGCGCGTGGTTGATACCGGCGAAGAGCCGCAGACCACGCGAGTATTGCGGGTAAAACTGCAAACTGTCGACAAAACCATTCTACTTTATAGCGCCTCGGATATTGAGATGTTGACTCCGGAACAACTGACCACGCATCCGTTTTTACAACGCGTTGGCCCCGATGTACTCGACCCGAATCTGACGCCGGAAATGGTGAAAGAACGGTTATTGTCGCCGCGCTTTCGTAACCGTCAGTTTGCTGGATTACTACTCGATCAGGCGTTTCTGGCTGGGCTTGGCAATTATTTGCGGGTGGAGATCCTCTGGCAGGTGGGGTTAACCGGCAATCATAAAGCGAAAGATCTCAATGCGGCGCAACTGGATGCACTCGCACACGCGTTACTGGAGATTCCTCGACTTTCTTACGCTACGCGGGGGCAGGTGGATGAGAATAAACATCATGGGGCGCTGTTTCGCTTTAAGGTTTTTCATCGTGATGGCGAACCGTGCGAACGTTGTGGCAGCATCATTGAGAAAACCACGTTGTCCTCGCGCCCGTTTTACTGGTGTCCAGGCTGCCAGCACTAGGCCGACCGCTTCGGCGCATAGGTTGAAATAAACCGCGCAATGGCTGGCCCCGTCAGCAAAATACTGAACAGGCGTAGGGTTTGCATCGCCATAATAAGCGCCATATCGGCATTGCTCCCTGCGGCGATGACCGCCACGGTATCAAGCCCGCCGGGACTGGTGGCGAGGTAGGCAGTCATAAAATCAATATGCATAAACCGGGTCAGCCCCCACGCCATACCCGCACAAATAGCCAGCAGAGCAAAAATCGACAGCAGGATTTGTGGCAGTGGACGCAATGCTCGCAGTAATATTTGTTTATCGAAACCAAGACCAATCCGCCAGCCAATTGCCATATAGGCTATCGCCAGAAGCCATTCCGGTAGTTCGATGGTTATGTACTCACCAGACTGGAGCAGCGCGCCCGCCAGCATCGGGATGAGCATCGTGCCGGAAGGAAGACGTAGCAAGCATCCCGCCGTACCGGCAGCGACCGCGAGCAAAATCGTAAGCAGGAGATTAATGCTCACTGGCGGGAACCAGACGATCTGCTGGTTAACCGCTTCAGCGTTATCGCCCAGCATCATGCGGGTGACCAGAACAGCGGCCCCCGCGACGAACAGCACTCGCAGATATTGCATAAATGCCACCAGGCGAATATCTGCGCCGTAATCTTGCGCCATAGCGACCATTGCCGCCGCGCCGCCAGGAGAAGAACCCCAGGCACCGGTATTTCCAGGCAGTGAGCTATAGCGCACCAATAACCAACCCACGACGGCGCTGGAAAGTAACGTCACCAGTAAAATAGCTAACACAATCGGCCAGTTCACCGCTAGCGTGGTCAGGATCGAACCGGTCAGGTTTTGCGCAATCATGCAGCCAAGAATGGCCTGCGCGGCGAGAAAAGCGGATCGGGGAAGTTGCAGAGTAATTCCGCGCATACTAAAGATGATTCCGGCGATCATTGGCCCAAGTAATAGTGCCGCCGGAAGATGTACCGCGAGGAAGCCAATAGAAAGGAGAAGTGAAAGCACACATAACATTCCCCACTGCAAAACTGGCATCCTTCGCTTCCTCATTATTTTCTCTTTGGTGTATCGATACAGCATAAAGAAAGCCGGGCCAGGAAAAAATAACAGCAATCAAGGAAAAGGGGAAAATCAGCAATTTTCTGAAAGAGATGCCCTTTCGGTTGCAAAGGGCATCATGGGAAATTAGTTATAGTTAATCTTAAAAAGCACCACGGTATCGAAGGAGCCAGCCTCAATGGGAGTGCCGGGAATAGACGAAAGTTCAGCCGTATAGGTTTTTTCGTAGATCAGCATGTCACTGGTGAAGTCGGCATATTCGCTGTATTTGTTGAAGGTATAGGGCGAGGCGTTTTCATCCAGTAAACGTAGCTTCAGACCATTACCAATCAGCAATGCTTTATCTTCTTCAACCAACGTTTCTTCGGTATAAAACGAGGAGCTGACTTTGAATCCGTCGGTACATTGATCGTTTTGTGATTTTGTCGTTTTAATACCGAATGTTTTTGTCATGTTGTGTCGCCGGATATCCAGTACATTAAATTTACCAAAATCAATGACCTGGTTGGCTGGGGTAATAGAAAAATTGACGTTGCAATCCAATACCCGAATGTTTTCCAGACCGGTAATATGATATTTCAGGTTTTGGGCGGTTGGGTCCTCATTAACGCTTCCTTCGCCATCAAATTGCACCACAATGTAATCGCTGAGCGTGCTTTGATAATCATGCGGCGGTATCTCTCGTATCTTGACGTATAACCGCATGCGAGCGAGAAACGTACGCGACATATGAATATTATTGGGATCACCAGAGCAAATTTTGTTCTGCCATCCCATCGCGATGATCTGCTCAGGGGTATAAATATTAATGTTTTTGCTGTCGATGCACTGGTTAGTGTCGATGCGGCTTTTTCCCTGGTTAGCATCATAATCAACACCATTGTAAGTTACGCCGAGTTGATAATAGCGATCCTGAATTCCCGGGTACGGGTTAACCCAGGCGTAGACATGCTCGCTCTCAAAGTTGCCGTTGGTATTGTTGTCACAATAGACGGGAATTTTAATATCGTCAGACTCCCAGATCTTATCGCCGGGTTTGGCATTCCCTGGTACAGCAAATGGTTGAATAGATTCCGATTTTTCTACCGAACCACCGGATGAACCAAAGTAACAGTTCAGGGCAAGCGCAGATTTTAACGGTAGAAATAACAGACAGATGATGAGCAACAATCCCTTGCCAGCACTCATTTCTTCGCCTCCACCGCCTGTAAACGGCATTGCCCGTTACAGTTGAGCGTTGTCATGCGTAATGCGCCATAATCATCCATATAACCGAGATAAAACTGGCTGCCACTATAATTTCCAGTGGTTGTGCTTACTGTACTAAAAGGCGCAATCATCACAGTTTTGAAGCCCGGGAGAACGCTTTGCTCATTTCGCCCAAGATACGCGATGGTCAGATAATAGCCAGTAGGGTTTTTTAAGCTAAGCTGATTGCCCTGCTGGCTGACCTGTAACTGCAGTTCGACCTTTTCTCCTGCTTTCTTGCGTAATGCAGACGGTCGCCAGAACACCTTGATACGGCTCTGGATGGCGACTTGCAGAACGGCATGGTCGCTGTTTTTTTCCGGGGCGGGAGGAATTTCACGCATATTGTAGAAAAATAGCGTTTCGCGATCGCCCGGTAATTTCGCGGTCGAGGCTTGCTTGACTATCCGCACCTGCGTTGTTGCTTTCGGTTCCAGACGTTGTATCGGTGGCAGGGCGACCAGAAGATCGTCGCTTTTCTCCCCTTTTTCATTTTCGAGCCAGGAATAAGCGAGGTAGGGGAGTTTATCGCTACGATTATCTACTCGCAGACTGGTAGCTTTATCATTAGCGTTAAACACAATGCGAGTGCGGTCGGGTTGTAGTGCAGCGTGGCTACACAGACTGGTAACCAACAACAAAAGGGGAAGTCCTTTCATAAATGTCATTTTCATTTCCTTAATTAATGACAAGGTAAAATCAGGCGATTTGCGGTGTCTTCCATATGTTCAGGAAGATGGATCGAGCAACGCTGACTATCACCCCAGACCACGGTAAACTTTTGATTCTCAGCGACTCCGCTTAACCAGGCGTGTCCTTCCTCGCCAACCATCCCCACGCTAATGCTGCTGCCATCCTGACGGATATCCGCACCGAGGGGAGGGAACTGACCGCTGGCGTTGCGAATGATGACGTTAATGTCTTTACCGGAACGGGATGCCAGTGATTTGTAACCTATTGCGCCTTCAATCCACGTTTCTTTGATGACGTTTTCTGTCACCGTCACGCCGTCGGGTAAGTCGTTCATGTTCACGGCCACGGTGGAAGGTTGATAACTGGAAACCAGCGGTACCACTGCAATGCCAAAATGGTTGGTGTAGTCGAGATTGCCCTGAACCGGAATATCTGCCACGCCATCGGTGCTGACCATCAGGCGTGGTTCATTGGTGGAGCTGCGGCGATGGAAGGCTGCACCATATTGCCTCGCCGTGAAAGAACCACTCCAGCTGCTGCTAACAGAACTGTAGTCATTGGCAGCATAAGTACCAGAAAGATCCCACTCACCCGCTGAACTCAGGTGCTGATAGTTACCGCTCACCTGGACTCCATTGTCCGGACGGTCGGATTGTAGTCCAGCAGACATCCCCCAGCTATTTCGTTCATCCAGCGTATCGTTCCACGACATGCGGTGTGTGGTGCTGTGGCTACTGTTTTGCATGTCATAACCGACCCGACCACCGTTACCGAAGGGAAGCGAAATCGACAGGTAAATCTGGTTGTCGCGATCTTTATCTTCGTAATGGGTTGTATTGAATGACGTCGAGATCGAGATATCTCTCCAGTTACCAATATCAACATTAAAACCCGCCGTGATGTTGGCGGTCGTGGAGGCGTCTGCATTCCACCAGGTTTGATGCAGCAGGTTGGCGTACAGATTGAGGTTCAGTGGGGTAATCGGTTGCCCCACGGATAAGCTGATCGTCTGTTTTTCGTCCTGCGCATCGTTGTCGTTGTATTTGTGATCCAGATAGTTGGCGTAGCTGTGAAAATGACGATCTGAGAAGCGATAAGCGGCGAGCGAAATCGTGCTGTTAGTGGCATCCACTTGTTTGCTGTAATTAAAGCGGTAACTTAAGCCCCGCTCGTCCTGCTGAGTATCAAACTGACTACTGGCCCAGGTGACATCAAACGACAATGCACCAAGCCAGAGCATATTTTGCCCGATACCCATTGCGGCAGAATGGTAGTCGTCACCCGAAATCAGCAGGCCGCCGTACAGCGAGGTATTTGACAGCATCCCCCAGGAAACTTCATTGCTAAAAAAGGTTTCATTTTCAGTTTGATGAGACATAGATGTTCGCGGCTGACCGGCAGCAAGTTTATAGCGAACCTGCCCCTGGCGCGTAAGGAAAGGCGTCGATGCTGCCGAAACCTGGAAATTGTTCACCCGACCATCTTCTTCCGTCACTTTGACATCCAGTGTCCCCTGGACGGACTGATTCAGATCATCAATGATAAACGGGCCTGGCGGGACTTTTTTCTGGTAAATAACTCGCCCTGAGTGACTCACGGTGACGGTGGCATTGGTTTGTGCAATACCGCTAATTTGTGGAGCGTAGCCGCGCAGTTCCCACGGTAACATCCGGTCGTCACTCGCCAGTGCCGCGCCGGTATAAGAAAAACCGTCGAAAATATTGGAACTAAAATCCGTTTCGCCGAGGGTTAATTTTGAACCTAATTGCGGTAGCGGGCGAAAAAGATAGGTACGTGATATTTCGCCTGACTGCTCATGGTTATCATCGCCATCATTTTGATTCAACTGATAGTCACTGCGTAAGCGCCATGCCCCCGCGTTAATTCCGGCTGTTCCGTAGGCGTTAAGATTAGTGCTGCTGCTGCCATCCTGTGGGCGGTAGCTGCTGGCAAACAAGTTGTAATCCATCAGGACACCGGGGACACCTTCTTTCCATGTGGAGGGTGGAGTCCAGTTATCTGAGTGCCACGCCAGCCAGGCCTGTGGGATGGTGATATTCAGTTGCTGACTGGCCTGATCAAAATTGAAGAGCATTTCTGGTCGGGAGCTAAAATCGACGCAATGATTAATCAGGGGTAATGACTGACGGACTTCAGGTTTTAAGCCAAATTTATCGACCAATAAATCATTGATGCACGGAATGGTATTGTCACCCTTTTTTTGCCAGTTAATTTTTTGCCCATTACTGATTTGGTTATTATTTACCGCAATGCTGACAAAATATTCACCGGGAGCAATGACACCTTTTTCCTTTAATAATGAAATATCAATGCGCTCACGCATCGATTTGTCGAGGACATTCAGGTTGAATTCAACCGCCATGGCGGAAGGCATCGCCATGACCAGGCAGGATACAAAAGAGAGTCGATAAATATTCACGGTGTCCATACCAGATAAATATTTTAAGAAAGGCGGCAGTGATGCCGCCCAATAACGCTTATTTATAATCCAGTACGTAGGTTGCATTCGCTGTAACAGCCCCTGCCGTTACTGGTGTCGCTTGATCAATTTGTTCCATCCAGGCAAAGAAGTTCAGGGTTTGTTCACTGGACGTTGGTGCGAGGTCGATATCCGGAGAAGCAGTACCTAAAATGATATTGCTTTGATCCTTATTCATTAAACGCACGCCGACACCGGTGGCTTCGCCAGTGCTGGTATTGTTGAGTATCGGATCTGCGCCAGTGGTTTTCGCTGAGCTATCGAAGGTGACCGCGACTTTAGAAATCTTGCCACCGGAACCGTTATTAGAGTTTTCCAGGTCGCAGTTGATTAAACGCAGGTCGACAGCAACCGCATCGCTGTGATGAGACTGATTAATGTGGCTGGTGGTCACCTGACCTAGCTCAATTTCTTTATCAATATCATCATGATGTATTTCACATGGTGCTTCTATAACCTCACCTTTAAAGTGAATTTCACCAGAACCTTCATCAGCTGCATAAACCGGTGCAGTGAATAACAGAGATACGGCCAATGCGGCCAATGTTTTTTGTCCTTTAAACATAACTGAGTCCTTTACAGAAATAGAAAAAGTATAGCGATATCAGAATATCTTATTTGATTGTCGAATGTTTTTAGTTTTACTTAAAAATATTATTAATTATATTAAATGCAAGGTTAACTAATTGATGTGATGAATTAATAATTTAATGAATGTTATCGGGGGAATGAGAGAGATATACCTCATTTTCATGAGGTTATAAATGTAACTAAAAGCAGATACCTTAATTAAAACTTATTATTTTGCCGATAAAATGAACAATTCTATTATTTTGCAATATTAATGTCAGCCGGTTAATTAATTTTATTTTTACATTTTTTTGTGTTCAGGTAGATAAAAATTAACCCGCCTTTTAAAGGCGGGTTAACAGAATTTACTGCTTAGGAATCAGCAGTTAACGTTTGATGTCGCTTTTAAAATCGCGTTTTTCATAGCCGGTATACAGCTGACGTGGACGGGCAATCTTCATGCCGTCACTGTGCATTTCGCTCCAGTGGGCGATCCAGCCAACTGTACGTGCCATAGCGAATATGACGGTGAACATGGAAGACGGAATACCCATCGCTTTCAGGATGATACCAGAGTAGAAATCGACGTTAGGGTACAGTTTCTTCTCGATAAAGTACGGGTCGTTCAGCGCGATATTTTCCAGCTCCATAGCCACTTCCAGCAGGTCATCCTTCGTGCCCAGCTCTTTCAGGACTTCGTGGCAGGTTTCACGCATGACGGTGGCGCGTGGGTCGTAGTTTTTGTACACACGGTGACCGAAGCCCATCAGACGGAAAGAGTCATTCTTGTCTTTCGCACGACGAACAAATTCCGGAATGTGTTTAACGGAGCTGATTTCTTCCAGCATTTTCAGCGCTGCTTCGTTAGCACCACCGTGCGCAGGTCCCCACAGTGAAGCAATACCTGCTGCGATACAGGCAAACGGGTTCGCCCCCGAAGAGCCAGCGGTACGCACGGTGGAGGTAGAGGCGTTCTGTTCATGGTCAGCGTGCAGGATCAGAATACGGTCCATAGCACGTTCCAGAATCGGATTAACTTCATACGGTTCGCACGGCGTGGAGAACATCATATTCAGGAAGTTACCGGCATAGGAGAGATCGTTGCGCGGGTAAACGAATGGCTGACCAATGGAATACTTGTAACACATCGCGGCCATGGTCGGCATTTTTGACAGCAGGCGGAACGCGGCAATTTCACGATGACGAGGATTGTTAACATCCAGCGAGTCGTGATAGAACGCCGCCAGCGCGCCGGTAATACCACACATGACTGCCATTGGATGCGAGTCGCGACGGAAAGCATGGAACAGACGGGTAATCTGCTCGTGGATCATGGTATGACGGGTCACCGTAGTTTTAAATTCGTCATACTGTTCCTGAGTTGGTTTTTCACCATTCAGCAGGATGTAACAAACTTCCAGGTAGTTAGAATCGGTCGCCAGCTGATCGATCGGGAAACCGCGGTGCAGCAAAATACCTTCATCACCATCAATAAAAGTAATTTTAGATTCGCAGGATGCGGTTGAAGTGAAGCCTGGGTCAAAGGTGAACACACCTTTTGAACCGAGAGTACGGATATCAATAACGTCTTGACCCAGCGTGCCTTTCAGCACATCCAGTTCAACAGCTGTGTCCCCGTTGAGGGTGAGTTTTGCTTTTGTATCAGCCATTTAAGGTCTCCTTAGCGCCTTATTGCGTAAGACTGCCGGAACTTAAATTTGCCTTCGCACATCAACCTGGCTTTACCCGTTTGTTATTTGGCTCGCCGCTCTGTGAAAGAGGGGAAAACCTGGGTACAGAGCTCTGGGCGCTTGCAGGTAAAGGATCCATTGATGACGAATAAATGGCGAATCAAGTACTTAGCAATCCGAATTATTAAACTTGTCTACCACTAATAACTGTCCCGAATGAATTGGTCAATACTTCCACACTGTTACATAAGTTAATCTTAGGTGAAATACTGACTTCATAACTTTTACGCATTATATGCTTTTCCTAGTGATGTTTGTAACAACTTTGTTGAATGATTGTCAAATTAAATGATTAAAAATTAAATAAATGTTGTTATCGTGACCCAGATCACTGTTCGGGATAAAACCCGACAAACTATATGTAGGTTAATTGTAATGATTTTGTGAACGGCCTATACTGCCGCCAGGTCTCCGGAACACCCTGCAATCCCGAGCCACCCAGCGTTGTAACGTGTCGTTTTCGCATCTGGAAGCAGTGTTTTGCATGACGCGCAGTTATAGAAAGGACGCTGTCTGACCCGCAAGCAGACCGGAGGAAGGAAATCCCGACGTCTCCAGGTAACAGAAAGTTAACCTCTGTGCCCGTAGTCCCCAGGGAATAATAAGAACAGCATGTGGGCGTTATTCATGATAAGAAATGTGAAAAAACAAAGACCTGTTAATCTGGACCTACAGACCATCCGGTTCCCCGTCACGGCGATAGCGTCCATTCTCCATCGCGTTTCCGGAGTGATCACCTTTGTTGCAGTGGGCATCCTGCTGTGGCTTCTGGGTACCAGCCTCTCTTCCCCTGAAGGTTTCGAGCAAGCTTCCGCGATTATGGGCAGCTTCTTCGTCAAATTTATCATGTGGGGCATTCTTACCGCTCTGGCATATCACGTCGTCGTAGGTATTCGCCACATGATGATGGATTTTGGCTATCTGGAAGAAACATTCGAAGCGGGTAAACGCTCCGCCAAAATCTCCTTTGTTATTACTGTCGTGCTTTCACTTCTCGCAGGAGTCCTCGTATGGTAAGCAACGCCTCCGCATTAGGACGCAATGGCGTACATGATTTCATCCTCGTTCGCGCTACCGCTATCGTCCTGACGCTTTACATCATTTATATGGTCGGTTTTTTCGCTACCAGTGGCGAGCTGACATATGAAGTCTGGATTGGTTTCTTCGCCTCTGCGTTCACCAAAGTGTTCACCCTGCTGGCGCTGTTTTCTATCTTGATCCATGCCTGGATCGGCATGTGGCAGGTGTTGACCGACTACGTTAAACCACTGGCCTTGCGCCTGATGCTGCAACTGGTGATTGTCGTTGCACTGGTGGTTTACGTGATTTATGGATTCGTTGTGGTGTGGGGTGTGTGATGAAATTGCCAGTCAGAGAATTTGATGCAGTTGTGATTGGTGCCGGTGGCGCAGGTATGCGCGCGGCGCTGCAAATTTCCCAGAGCGGCCAAACCTGTGCGCTGCTCTCCAAAGTCTTCCCGACCCGTTCCCATACCGTTTCTGCGCAAGGCGGCATTACCGTTGCGCTGGGTAATACCCATGAAGATAACTGGGAATGGCATATGTACGACACCGTAAAAGGGTCGGACTATATCGGTGACCAGGACGCGATTGAATATATGTGTAAAACCGGGCCGGAAGCGATTCTGGAACTGGAACACATGGGGCTACCGTTCTCGCGTCTTGATGATGGTCGTATCTATCAACGTCCGTTTGGCGGCCAGTCGAAAAACTTCGGTGGCGAGCAAGCGGCACGTACTGCGGCGGCAGCTGACCGTACCGGTCACGCACTGTTGCACACGCTTTATCAGCAAAACCTGAAAAACCACACCACCATTTTCTCCGAGTGGTATGCGCTGGATCTGGTGAAGAACCAGGATGGCGCGGTAGTTGGTTGTACCGCACTGTGCATCGAAACCGGTGAAGTGGTTTACTTCAAAGCCCGTGCGACTGTGCTGGCAACCGGCGGGGCAGGGCGTATTTATCAGTCCACCACCAACGCCCACATTAACACCGGCGACGGCGTCGGTATGGCTATCCGTGCAGGTGTACCTGTGCAGGATATGGAAATGTGGCAGTTCCACCCGACCGGTATAGCAGGTGCGGGCGTACTGGTCACCGAAGGTTGCCGTGGTGAAGGCGGTTATCTGCTGAACAAACATGGCGAACGCTTTATGGAGCGTTATGCGCCGAACGCCAAAGACCTGGCGGGCCGTGACGTGGTGGCGCGTTCCATCATGATCGAAATCCGTGAAGGTCGCGGCTGTGATGGTCCGTGGGGGCCACATGCAAAACTGAAACTCGACCACCTGGGTAAAGAAGTTCTCGAATCCCGTCTGCCGGGTATCCTTGAACTCTCCCGTACCTTCGCACACGTCGATCCGGTGAAAGAGCCGATTCCGGTTATCCCAACCTGTCACTACATGATGGGCGGTATTCCGACCAAAGTGACCGGTCAGGCGCTGACGGTGAACGAGAAAGGCGAAGATGTGGTTGTTCCGGGGCTGTTCGCGGTAGGTGAAATTGCTTGTGTATCGGTACACGGCGCTAACCGTCTGGGCGGTAACTCGCTGCTGGACCTGGTGGTCTTTGGTCGCGCAGCGGGTCTGCATCTGCAAGAGTCTATTGCCGAGCAGGGCGCACTGCGCGATGCCAGCGAGTCTGATGTAGAAGCGTCTCTGGAGCGTCTGAATCGCTGGAACAACAACCGTAACGGTGAAGATCCGGTGGCGATCCGTAAAGCACTGCAAGAATGTATGCAGCATAACTTCTCGGTCTTCCGTGAAGGTGATGCGATGGCAAAAGGGCTTGAGCAGTTGAAAGTGATCCGTGAGCGTTTGAAAAATGCCCGTCTGGATGACACTTCCAGCGAGTTCAACACCCAGCGCGTTGAATGCCTGGAACTGGATAACCTGATGGAAACGGCGTATGCAACGGCTGTTTCTGCCAACTTCCGTACCGAAAGCCGTGGCGCGCATAGCCGCTTCGACTTCCCGGATCGTGATGATGAAAACTGGCTGTGCCACTCCCTGTATCTGCCAGAGTCGGAATCCATGACGCGCCGAAGCGTCAACATGGAACCGAAACTGCGCCCGGCATTCCCGCCGAAGATTCGTACTTACTAATGCGGAGACAGGAAAATGAGACTCGAGTTTTCAATTTATCGCTATAACCCGGATGTTGATGATGCTCCGCGTATGCAGGATTACACCCTGGAAGCGGAAGAAGGTCGCGACATGATGCTGCTGGATGCGCTTATCCAGTTGAAAGAGAAAGATCCCAGCCTGTCGTTCCGTCGTTCCTGCCGTGAAGGTGTGTGCGGTTCCGACGGTCTGAACATGAACGGTAAGAATGGTCTGGCCTGTATTACCCCGATTTCGGCACTCAACCAGCCGGGCAAGAAGATTGTTATTCGCCCGCTGCCAGGTTTACCGGTGATCCGCGATTTGGTGGTAGACATGGGACAATTCTATGCGCAATATGAGAAAATTAAGCCTTACCTGTTGAATAATGGACAAAATCCGCCAGCTCGTGAGCATTTACAGATGCCAGAGCAGCGCGAAAAAATCGACGGGCTGTATGAATGTATTCTCTGCGCATGTTGTTCAACCTCTTGTCCGTCTTTCTGGTGGAATCCCGATAAGTTTATCGGCCCGGCAGGCTTGTTAGCGGCATATCGTTTCCTGATCGATAGCCGTGATACCGAGACTGACAGCCGCCTCGACGGTTTGAGCGATGCATTCAGCGTATTCCGCTGTCACAGCATCATGAACTGCGTCAGTGTATGTCCGAAGGGGCTGAACCCGACGCGCGCCATCGGCCATATCAAGTCGATGTTGTTGCAGCGTAATGCGTAAACCCAGGCCTGATAAGACGCACAAGCGTCGCATCAGGCAACCAGTGCCGGATGCGGCGTGAACGCCTTATCCGGCCTACAAAAGAAATGCAGAAATCGTAGGCTTGATAAGACGCGCAAGCGTCGCATCAGGCAACCAGGGCCGGATGCGGCGTGAATGCGTTATCCGGCCTACAAAAGAAATGCAGGAATCGTAGGCCTGATAAGACGCGCAAGCGTCGCATCAGGCAAACAGCGCCGGATGCAGCGTGAATGCGTTATCCGGCCTACAAAAGAAATGCAGGAAATCTTTAAAAACTGCCCCTGACACTAAGACAGTTTTTAAAGGTTCCTTCGCGAGCCACTACGTAGACAAGAGCTCGCAAGTGAACCCCGGCACGCACATCACTGTGCGTGGTAGTATCCACGGCGAAGTAAGCATAAAAAAGATGCTTAAGGGATCACGATGCAGAACAGCGCTTTGAAAGCCTGGTTGGACTCTTCTTACCTCTCTGGCGCAAACCAGAGCTGGATAGAACAGCTCTATGAAGACTTCTTAACCGATCCTGACTCGGTTGACGCTAACTGGCGTTCGACGTTCCAGCAGTTACCTGGTACGGGAGTCAAACCGGATCAATTCCACTCTCAAACGCGTGAATATTTCCGCCGCCTGGCGAAAGACGCTTCACGTTACTCTTCAACGATCTCCGACCCTGACACCAATGTGAAGCAGGTTAAAGTCCTGCAGCTCATTAACGCATACCGCTTCCGCGGTCACCAGCATGCGAATCTCGATCCGCTGGGACTGTGGCAGCAAGATAAAGTGGCCGATCTGGATCCGTCTTTCCACGATCTGACCGAAGCAGACTTCCAGGAGACCTTCAACGTCGGTTCATTTGCCAGCGGCAAAGAAACCATGAAACTCGGCGAGCTGCTGGAAGCCCTCAAGCAAACCTACTGCGGCCCGATTGGTGCCGAGTACATGCACATTACCAGCACCGAAGAAAAACGCTGGATCCAACAGCGTATCGAGTCTGGTCGCGCGACTTTCAATAGCGAAGAGAAAAAACGCTTCTTAAGCGAACTGACCGCCGCTGAAGGCCTTGAACGTTACCTCGGCGCAAAATTCCCTGGCGCAAAACGCTTCTCGCTGGAAGGCGGTGATGCGTTAATCCCGATGCTTAAAGAGATGATCCGCCATGCTGGCAACAGCGGCACCCGTGAAGTGGTTCTTGGGATGGCGCACCGTGGTCGTCTGAACGTGCTGGTTAACGTGCTGGGTAAAAAACCGCAAGATTTGTTCGACGAATTTGCCGGTAAACATAAAGAACACCTCGGCACGGGCGACGTGAAATACCACATGGGCTTCTCGTCTGACTTCCAGACCGATGGCGGCCTGGTTCACCTGGCGCTGGCGTTTAACCCGTCTCACCTTGAGATTGTAAGCCCGGTAGTTATCGGTTCTGTTCGCGCCCGTCTGGACAGACTCGATGAGCCGAGCAGCAACAAAGTGCTGCCAATCACCATCCACGGTGATGCCGCAGTGACCGGGCAGGGCGTGGTTCAGGAAACCCTGAACATGTCGAAAGCGCGTGGTTATGAAGTTGGCGGTACGGTACGTATCGTTATCAACAACCAGGTCGGTTTCACTACCTCTAACCCGCTGGATGCCCGTTCTACGCCGTACTGTACTGATATCGGCAAGATGGTACAGGCACCGATTTTCCACGTTAATGCGGATGATCCGGAAGCCGTTGCCTTTGTGACCCGTCTGGCGCTCGATTTCCGTAACACCTTTAAACGTGATGTCTTCATCGACCTGGTGTGCTACCGCCGTCACGGCCACAACGAAGCCGACGAGCCGAGTGCAACTCAGCCGCTGATGTATCAGAAAATCAAAAAACATCCGACGCCGCGCAAAATCTACGCTGACAAGCTGGAGCAGGAAAAAGTCGCGACGCTGGAAGATGCCACCGAGATGGTTAACCTGTACCGCGATGCGCTGGATGCTGGCGATTGCGTGGTAGCAGAGTGGCGTCCGATGAACATGCACTCTTTCACCTGGTCGCCGTACCTCAACCACGAATGGGACGAAGAGTACCCGAACAAAGTTGAGATGAAGCGCCTGCAGGAACTGGCGAAACGTATCAGTACGGTGCCGGAAGCGGTTGAAATGCAGTCTCGCGTTGCCAAGATTTATGGCGATCGCCAGGCAATGGCTGCCGGTGAGAAACTGTTCGACTGGGGCGGCGCGGAAAACCTCGCTTACGCCACGCTGGTTGATGAAGGCATTCCGGTCCGCCTGTCGGGTGAAGACTCCGGTCGCGGTACCTTCTTCCATCGCCATGCGGTGATCCACAACCAGTCCAACGGTTCCACTTACACGCCGCTGCAACATATCCATAATGGTCAGGGCGCGTTCCGCGTCTGGGACTCCGTACTGTCTGAAGAAGCAGTGCTGGCGTTTGAATACGGTTATGCCACCGCAGAGCCGCGTACGCTGACCATCTGGGAAGCGCAGTTTGGTGACTTCGCTAACGGTGCGCAGGTGGTTATCGACCAGTTCATCTCCTCTGGCGAACAGAAATGGGGCCGGATGTGTGGTCTGGTAATGCTGCTGCCGCACGGGTATGAAGGGCAGGGGCCGGAGCACTCCTCCGCGCGTCTGGAACGTTATCTGCAACTTTGTGCTGAACAAAACATGCAGGTGTGCGTACCGTCTACCCCGGCACAGGTTTACCATATGCTGCGTCGTCAGGCGCTGCGCGGGATGCGTCGTCCGCTGGTGGTGATGTCGCCGAAATCCCTGCTGCGTCATCCGCTGGCGGTTTCCAGCCTCGAAGAACTGGCGAACGGCACCTTCCTGCCAGCCATCGGTGAAATCGACGAGCTTGATCCGAAGGGCGTTAAGCGTGTAGTGATGTGTTCTGGTAAGGTTTATTACGACCTGCTGGAACAACGTCGTAAGAACAATCAACACGATGTCGCCATCGTGCGTATCGAGCAACTCTACCCGTTCCCGCATAAAGCGATGCAGGAAGTGTTGCAGCAGTTTGCTCACGTCAAGGATTTTGTCTGGTGCCAGGAAGAGCCGCTCAACCAGGGCGCATGGTACTGCAGCCAGCATCATTTCCGTGAAGTGATTCCGTTTGGGGCTTCTCTGCGTTATGCAGGCCGCCCGGCCTCCGCCTCTCCGGCGGTAGGGTATATGTCCGTTCACCAGAAACAGCAACAAGATCTGGTTAATGACGCGCTGAACGTCGAATAAATAAAGGATACACAATGAGTAGCGTAGATATTCTGGTCCCTGACCTGCCTGAATCCGTAGCCGATGCCACCGTCGCAACCTGGCATAAAAAACCCGGCGACGCAGTCGTACGTGATGAAGTGCTGGTAGAAATCGAAACTGACAAAGTGGTACTGGAAGTACCGGCATCAGCAGACGGCATTCTGGATGCGGTTCTGGAAGATGAAGGTACAACCGTAACGTCTCGTCAGATCCTTGGTCGCCTGCGTGAAGGCAACAGCGCCGGTAAAGAAACCAGCGCCAAATCTGAAGAGAAAGCGTCCACTCCGGCACAACGCCAACAAGCGTCTCTGGAAGAGCAAAACAACGATGCGTTAAGCCCGGCGATCCGTCGCCTTTTGGCTGAACACAATCTTGATGCCAGCGCCATTAAAGGCACCGGTGTAGGTGGTCGTCTGACCCGTGAAGATGTGGAAAAACATCTGGCGAAAGCCCCGGCGAAAGAGTCTGCACCAGCAGCTGCGGCTCCCGCGGCGCAACCGGCTCTGGCTGCACGTAGCGAAAAACGTGTCCCGATGACTCGCCTGCGTAAGCGTGTGGCAGAGCGTCTGCTGGAAGCGAAAAACTCCACCGCCATGCTGACCACGTTCAATGAAGTCAACATGAAGCCGATTATGGATCTGCGTAAGCAGTATGGTGAAGCGTTTGAAAAACGTCACGGCATCCGTCTGGGCTTTATGTCCTTCTACGTGAAAGCGGTGGTTGAAGCCCTGAAACGTTACCCGGAAGTGAATGCTTCTATCGACGGCGATGATGTGGTTTACCACAACTATTTCGACGTCAGCATGGCGGTATCTACGCCGCGTGGCCTGGTGACGCCGGTTCTGCGTGATGTCGATACCCTCGGCATGGCAGACATCGAGAAGAAAATTAAAGAGCTGGCAGTTAAAGGCCGTGACGGCAAGCTGACGGTTGAAGATCTGACCGGTGGTAACTTTACCATCACCAACGGTGGTGTGTTCGGTTCCCTGATGTCTACGCCTATCATCAACCCGCCGCAGAGCGCAATTCTGGGTATGCACGCTATCAAAGATCGTCCGATGGCAGTGAATGGTCAGGTTGAGATCCTGCCGATGATGTACCTGGCGCTGTCCTACGATCACCGTCTGATCGATGGTCGCGAGTCCGTGGGTTTCCTGGTAACGATCAAAGAGTTGCTGGAAGATCCGACGCGTCTGCTGCTGGACGTGTAGTAGTTTAAGTTTCACCTGCACTGTAGACCGGATGAGGCATTATCGCTTTCTCCGGCAATTGAAGCCTGATGCGACGCTGACGCGTCTTATCAGGCCTACGGGTGACCGACAATACCCGGAAGCGATACGAAATATTCGGTCTACGGTTTAAAAGATAACGATTACTGAAGGATGGACAGAACACATGAACTTACATGAATATCAGGCAAAACAACTGTTTGCCCGCTATGGCTTACCAGCACCGGTGGGTTATGCCTGTACTACTCCGCGCGAAGCAGAAGAAGCCGCTTCAAAAATCGGTGCCGGTCCGTGGGTAGTGAAATGTCAGGTTCACGCTGGTGGCCGCGGTAAAGCGGGCGGTGTGAAAGTTGTAAACAGCAAAGAAGACATCCGTGCTTTTGCAGAAAACTGGCTGGGCAAGCGTCTGGTAACGTATCAAACAGATGCTAATGGCCAACCGGTTAACCAGATTCTGGTTGAAGCAGCGACCGATATCGCTAAAGAGCTGTATCTTGGTGCCGTTGTAGACCGTAGTTCCCGTCGCGTGGTCTTTATGGCCTCCACCGAAGGCGGCGTGGAAATCGAAAAAGTGGCGGAAGAAACTCCGCACCTGATCCACAAAGTTGCGCTTGATCCGCTGACTGGCCCGATGCCGTATCAGGGACGCGAGCTGGCGTTCAAACTGGGTCTGGAAGGTAAACTGGTTCAGCAGTTCACCAAAATCTTCATGGGCCTGGCGACCATTTTCCTGGAGCGCGACCTGGCGTTGATCGAAATCAACCCGCTGGTCATCACCAAACAGGGCGATCTGATCTGCCTCGACGGTAAACTGGGTGCTGATGGCAACGCACTGTTCCGCCAGCCTGATCTGCGCGAAATGCGCGACCAGTCGCAGGAAGATCCACGTGAAGCACAGGCTGCACAGTGGGAACTGAACTACGTTGCGCTGGACGGTAACATCGGTTGTATGGTTAACGGCGCAGGTCTGGCGATGGGTACCATGGACATCGTTAAACTGCACGGTGGCGAACCAGCTAACTTCCTGGACGTTGGCGGTGGCGCAACCAAAGAACGTGTAACCGAAGCGTTCAAAATCATCCTCTCTGACGACAAAGTGAAAGCCGTTCTGGTTAACATCTTCGGTGGTATCGTTCGTTGCGACCTGATCGCTGACGGTATCATCGGCGCGGTAGCGGAAGTGGGTGTTAACGTACCGGTCGTGGTACGTCTGGAAGGTAACAACGCCGAACTCGGCGCGAAGAAACTGGCTGACAGCGGCCTGAATATTATTGCAGCAAAAGGTCTGACGGATGCAGCTCAGCAGGTTGTTGCCGCAGTGGAGGGGAAATAATGTCCATTTTAATTGATAAAAACACCAAGGTTATCTGCCAGGGCTTTACTGGTAGCCAGGGGACTTTCCACTCTGAACAGGCCATTGCATACGGCACTAAAATGGTTGGCGGCGTAACCCCAGGTAAAGGCGGTACTACCCACCTCGGTCTGCCGGTGTTCAACACCGTGCGTGAAGCCGTTGCTGCCACTGGCGCTACCGCTTCTGTTATCTACGTACCGGCTCCGTTCTGCAAAGACTCCATTCTGGAAGCCATCGACGCAGGTATCAAACTGATTATCACCATCACTGAAGGCATCCCGACGCTGGATATGCTGACCGTGAAAGTGAAACTGGATGAAGCAGGCGTTCGTATGATCGGCCCGAACTGCCCGGGCGTTATCACTCCGGGTGAATGCAAAATCGGTATCCAGCCGGGTCACATTCACAAACCGGGTAAAGTGGGTATCGTTTCCCGTTCCGGTACACTCACCTATGAAGCGGTTAAACAGACCACGGATTACGGTTTCGGTCAGTCGACCTGTGTCGGTATCGGCGGCGACCCGATCCCTGGCTCTAACTTTATCGACATCCTCGAAATGTTCGAAAAAGATCCGCAGACCGAAGCGATCGTGATGATCGGTGAGATCGGCGGTAGCGCTGAAGAAGAAGCGGCTGCGTACATCAAAGAGCACGTTACCAAGCCAGTTGTAGGTTACATCGCTGGTGTAACTGCGCCGAAAGGCAAACGTATGGGCCACGCGGGTGCCATCATTGCCGGTGGGAAAGGGACTGCGGATGAGAAATTCGCTGCTCTGGAAGCCGCAGGCGTGAAAACCGTTCGCAGCCTGGCGGATATCGGTGAAGCACTGAAAACTGTTCTGAAATAAATATCTGTAATAAGAAATAGCCCTCGCCGCTTCCCTCTACAGGAATGGCGAAGGGCTGTCGGTTTCGACATGGTTGGCCATCGTATGATGGCCTTTTTTATGCCTTAAACGTTAACCACGGTCGAAATCTGACCGCAGGCTGAATTAATCCGGCTTCTTGTTGGGCTTCGATAACCGGACCAATATCTTTATAAGCCGCTGGCGCTTCTTCAAGACGTCGTTCTTCGCGCAATGTGACGCATTGCCACGGCAGCGTTGACTCTTCAGTCGCGCGTGAGCGCATGGCCTGCCGACGCTGGCTGCGTCCTGCTCCGTGACTGCATGACCACAGCCACTCCGGGTTGCCGCAACCAACCGCAAGCCACGAATAATCGCCCATTGAACCGGGGATTAACGCCAGATTGCCCACTCGTGCCGGTGTTGCGCCTTTGCGATGAATATTCATTTCATGCTCGCGAAGGATGATGTTATGTGGCACATCCACCACCAGATGCGAATTGTCCTGATGAAAGAGATTGGCAAGACATACGCGCACCATTTCGGCAATTGTCACGCGATTTAACCACGCGTAACGCGCCGCCATTCCTATCGCTTGTAGATATTCCTCCGCCAGTCCGCCTGCCAGACCATATAACCCGCTTTGTGGATGTTTATGTCCGGTGGGCCATTCAGCACGGGCGCGATCCATCCAGCGTCTTCCGACGTAAAAGCCAACATCTCGCGATCCACTGTGGATCATCACCACAATATCGCCTGTTTTCAGCCCTTGTTGCCAGGCTACATGGCGATCAACCACGCTATCAACGACCTGAAGTTCAATAAAATGATTACCTGAACCCGGCGTACCAAGACAAGGATCGCGGAGTAATGCGCGGTCCGTTGCCAGCAGGGCAGGTGGGGCATAACGCGAATGACTGTTATGCTCGTTAAGCCCAATGCAGCGGTCAATCTCTTGCGTCATCCGGGGGATATTTGTACGTGTCCAGAGACCTGCTGATGGCAAGGCCGACATGCAATCTGCCGGTCCGCCATCAAAAAGCGCGGTGAACGCTCGTGCGGATAACGGAACATCGCGCTCATTCTGCAGTAACACTTGTGTTAACCGCTGAGTGATTATTTCTTTATTCGCTTCGGCTTGCTCAAGGGTTAATCCGGTCGTCAGCAGCCGCATGCCACAAGAAATATCGGTGCCGATGGCGGCGGGAATGACTAAATCCGGCGTTGAGGCCACCACCGCGCCAACGGGGACGCCATTGCCGGGATGAAAATCTGGCGTCGCGCACGTCTGGCGTACGTAACCTGGATGGCCTGGTATCTTCACTTCTGCAAAATCAAGCAGTTGTGTCACTGCTTTTTCTTCCAGCGGCAGTTCGTCCGGCAGCAGTACGCGGGCACTGGCTCCTGATGGACGACATAATGAAACAATATTGTTGGCGCGGGAAAGTTGGATCCCTTTGCGCAGAAAGGCTTTATCAAGCCTTGAAAGATGATGCATAACGCTGTCCTGAAATATAGACGTTAATCAACCCCCTGTATTGCGAGGGTAATTTTGTCTTTCCGGTCAGCAGCCAGCAAAAGGGAAAGAAAACGCGCGTAGTGTATGCAGCAATGACGATCAATACAAGATAAAAAAGACTATTAACAAACGGGGGTGTTATAAAAGGGGTAAGTTATCGACGCCAGATTGTAAAATATGAAAAATGATAATTTCCAGTGGATATATTTTAAGATTTATTTTTACGCCTATTTTTACGTCGGGTAACTAGCCATTGTTGCCGTTTTTTAATTATCAAAAGTGGGATGAAAACAAATGGATTATTAATGATAATAAAACATGTCTTTATGACGAATAATGAAGATCTTATTTTAAATATCATTGTGTTATGCGCACTGTGTGGTGTCGGAACACCTGTTGTTACGCTAATATCTGGTCGTTATTAACGCATTTCTTAGATAATTAAATTACTGACATCTTGCAATCTCATCATATTCATATGTTCAAATTAGAAAATATTTTGCCAACAATATCACTTTTTCGACAAGTTAAATTAAGCATATTGAATTCGCATACAACGCGTTGGTGGTTTTGAATTTAATATACCAAGACAAACAATATTCACTAAATGAATTAATAATACAAAATGATAAACGGGAATTATAGAAACCGTTTCTATATTCATTCGTTCGTTTTTTCTGACCGATTACAGCGTTTAATTTTATCAAGTAACAGGAGAAGATTCATGAGTAAGCCTTCAGACCCGCGTATTGATACCAGCCGTGTAATCCATGCGCCACACGGTACGCAGCTGCACTGCAAAAACTGGCAAATTGAAGCAGCCTACCGGATGTTGCAGAACAACCTTGATCCCGACGTTGCCGAAAATCCACAGCATCTGGTGGTGTATGGTGGTATTGGTCGTGCGGCACGTAACTGGGAGTGTTTTGACAAGATCCTTGAATCACTGAAAAATCTGGAAGCTGATGAGTCACTGCTGGTTCAGTCCGGTAAACCCGTAGGCGTGTTTAAAACGCATACCGATGCGCCGCGCGTATTGATTGCCAACTCTAACCTGGTACCGCAATGGGCCAACTGGGATCATTTCAATGAACTGGATCGTAAAGGTCTGTTCATGTACGGCCAGATGACCGCTGGCTCGTGGATCTACATCGGTAGTCAGGGCATTGTGCAGGGAACGTTCGAAACCTTTGTTGAAGCGGGTCGTCAGCACTACAACAATTCGCTGAGTGGAAAATGGATCCTGACCGCGGGGCTCGGTGGTATGGGTGGCGCACAACCGCTGGCGGCGACTCTGGCGGGGGCGTGCTCATTAAATATCGAGTGCCAGCAAAGTAGCATCGACTTCCGACTGCGTACCCGTTATGTCGATAAACAAGCGAAAGATCTTGATGATGCACTGGCGCTGATTAAATACCATACCGAGCGCAAAGACGCTGTTTCAATCGCGCTGTTGGGCAATGCGGCGGAAATTGTTCCTGAGCTGGTGAAACGTGCGCATCAGGGGGCGATTAAGCCGGATCTGGTAACCGACCAGACTTCCGCTCACGATCTGGTTTATGGCTACCTACCGATGGGCTGGAGCGTAGAACAATGGCGCGCTGCACAGCAGGATCCACAGCAACACGCCAGATTGCAAAAAGAAGCGGCACAGAGCTGCGTCGCACATGTTCAGGGGATGCTGGACTTCCAGGCGATGGGGATCCCGGTTGTCGATTATGGCAACAACATCCGCCAGGTGGCCTTCAACGAAGGTCTGCAAAATGCCTTTGATTTCCCGGGCTTTGTTCCGGCTTATATTCGTCCAATGTTTTGTGAAGGCAAAGGTCCATTCCGTTGGGTGGCGCTGTCTGGCGACCCGGAAGATATCTATAAAACCGATGCCAAAATTAAAGAGTTGTTCCCCAATAACGTACTGACGCATCGCTGGCTGGATATGGCGCGCGAGCGCATTGCCTTCCAGGGACTTCCTTCACGTATTTGCTGGCTGGGGCTTGGTGAGCGTCACCTGGCGGGGCTGGCATTCAACGAAATGGTGCGCAACGGTGAACTAAAAGCACCGATTGTGATTGGGCGCGATCATCTTGATACCGGTTCTGTCGCCAGCCCGAACCGCGAAACCGAAAGCATGCTTGATGGCAGTGATGCGGTTTCTGACTGGCCGTTGCTCAACGGTTTGCTCAACACTGCAGGGGGAGCAACGTGGGTATCCCTGCATCATGGCGGCGGCGTCGGGATGGGGTATTCACAACACGCCGGGATGGTTATTGTTGCCGATGGTAGCGAAGAAGCCGAAAAACGTCTGGCGCGTGTGCTGGTGAATGACTGTGCGTCCGGGGTTATGCGTCATGCGGATGCGGGTTATGAAGCGGCAATTGAATGTGCCAAAAACTATGGTCTGAAATTACCGATGATTCGCTAAATATTAACGCCGTCATTTAATATTTGCGCTAATACAGGCGGAGAATAATTCGCCTGTATAACAATAATTATCAAAAAATATTTTTACATCGTCGAGAGAAATATCTCCCGACCCTCTATTGCTGTTTCAAAAAATGACCTCTCATTTTGCAGGAGACTTTTTCATGGAATCAAGCAGCCCTATCCGCAGTAAAAAGCCAGTATTAGAATCAAATACGATTAACGCCGTTCCTGAGTCTGCTCGCCACGGCGCGCCATCTAGTCAGTTTACTTTATGGCTAAGTGCTAACTTACAAATTACCGCAGTGGTGGACGGCGCGTTAGCGATTATTTTTGGCTCCGAAGCTATGTCAGCAATAATTGGTTTATTAATCGGTAATATTATTGGTGGTGCAGTAATGGCATTGCACTCGTCGCAGGGGGCAAAGCTGGGATTACCCCAGATGATCTCCAGTCGTATCCGCTTTGGCGTTAAAGGAGCGGCGCTACCGTTACTGATGGTGATTATTATGTACCTTGGATTTGCCGCGACGGGTACAGTATTATCCGGTCAGGCGATTAACCGGATATTTGGTTTCGAATCGGCATCGACCGGAATTATTATTTTCGGCATGCTGACCGCGATGATCGCATTGGTCGGTTATAAACTAATTCACGTCGTTGGCCGTGTTGCAGGGATATTAAGTATTCTGGGGTTTATTTACCTGGCCACTCAACTTAGCGGTCACTACGATGTGGCTGCGGCATTTGGTCAAAAGCCATTTAGTCTGTCGGTCTTTTTATTAACGATTGCTCTCTCTGCCGGATGGCAATTAACGTTTGCCCCTTACGCCTCTGATTATTCCCGCTATTTACCCTCTGATACGCCAGCAAAATCAATCTTCTTTGCCACCTTTCTGGGAACCACGCTTGGTGCGCAATGTGCCATGACGTTTGGCGTACTTGTTGCGGCCTGTGGTGCTAACTTCCTGAAGGATCAGGTTGGTTTTATGGGCGAGTTAGCCGGACCCACCTTCGCCATTCTGATTTATATGGTGATTGTTTGCGGCAAACTGACGGTGAACTGTTTGAATGCCTACGGTGGCTTTATGTCGATTCTGGCGACCGTCAGCGCCTTTAATGATCGCAGTCAGGTTTCACAGCGTGTTCGTGCTGCCTACGTTGTAGGGTTCGTGCTGTTGTCGATGGTCGTCGCGCTGGCGGCAAGCGCAGATTTTTTGAATAATTTCAAAAACTTCGTTCTGCTACTGTTGACGGTATTTGTTCCGTGGAGTGCCATTAATCTCATCGATTATTACTTCATCTCACAAGGTAAAACCGATATTCCAGCGCTTTATACCCCGGAAGGGCGTTATGGCGCGTATAACAAAACCGCTTTGACGTGCTATGGCGTAGGCGTGTTGGTGCAGATCCCCTTCCTGAATCAAAAACTGTATCAGGGACCCATTTCTGTCCTGATGGATGGGGCGGATATCTCCTGGATTGTCGGCTTGTTAATTACCGCCGTTATCTATTACCCGTGGGCCAAACGCACCACCTGCGTTCCTGCTTATACGATTTATCCCGAGTCTTAATATGGAACCGATGCTGATTTCTGCAATGGATAAGCCGCTGCAACCGTGGCGCAACGGCGGGGGGTTTACCCGACAGCTGCTTGCCTGGCCCGATGATGAAAACTGGTTGTTGCGCATCAGTATGGCGAATGTCAGTCAGGATGGCCCTTTTTCAGCGTGGCCTGGCGTGGTTCGTGGCCTCGCGATCCTCGACGGGGAAGGGGTGAAGCTAACGTTTGCCGATTCGATCATCAACCTGCAACGTCACGATCCCGCCTTAATTTTCCCTGGAGAAGCAATGCCTGATTGTCAGCTGCTGGGCGGCGGGGTTCGCGATCTGAATATTATGGCGCGGGAAGGCGATGCGGGGATGCGTCGTGTGCAAAGCGTCATTGACTGGCTCCCTCCGGCGCATGCGCAAGCGGGGCTGTTCACGCTGTGTGAAGGGGAGTGGATAAGCGGCGAGAACAGGGTGTTTGTAACGGCGAATACGTTGTTATGGCGGTTTGCGCCTGATGGCAACTCCTGGCGTTTCGTACCACAGCAAAAAGTCTCCGTCGGCGAGCTGGCGGGTTGGTGGATTTATTATCTACGAGGGGAAAAATCCTTATGAGTGCATTTACGCTCTGGCGAAATACCACCCTGACGACGCTTTCGGCTAATGATTGGGGGGTGATTGAAAACGGTGCATTAATCAGCCGCGGTGACTCGATTGTCTGGCTTGGGAAGGCCACGCAGATCCCCCGTGAACTGACGGCTGATATTACAGAAGAACACGATCTACAGGGTAAGTTGCTGACACCCGGTCTGGTAGATTGTCATACACATCTGGTGTATGGCGGCCAGAGGGCGAACGAGTTTGAGATGCGGTTGCAAGGCGTGGCTTATGAAGATATCGCCAGAGCGGGCGGCGGGATCTTATCTACGGTTAATGCCACGCGGGCAGCCAGCGAAACACAGCTGTTTGAACTGGCGGCGCAGCGACTGCGAAACTGGCAACGTGAAGGCGTCAGTACGCTTGAAATCAAATCGGGTTATGGCTTAACGCTGGAAGATGAAGCGCGTTGTTTACGCGTGATCCGCCGCTTGCAGCAATCTACCGGGTTACATATTCAGTCTACGTTTCTCGGGGCGCACAGCCTGCCGCCAGAGTTTGCCGGGCGCAGTGATGATTACATTACGGCGCTTTGCGACTGGATGTGCGTGTTGCATGAACAGGGGCTGATTGATGCAGTTGATGCTTTTTGTGAAAACATCGCCTTTACTCCAGAGCAGGTACGGCGCGTTTTCAGTAAAGCGCAAAGCTATGGATTACCTGTAAAACTGCATGCCGAACAGCTTTCTGACCAGCAAGGCGCGGCGCTGGCAGCGGCGTTTTCTGCACTCTCCTGCGATCATCTGGAGTACCTGAGCGAGTCGGGGATCGCCGCCATGAAAGCGGCTGGAACAGTGGCGGTTTTGCTTCCCGGTGCTTATTACTTCCTGCGCGAAACCCATCTGCCGCCGATTGTCGCTCTGCGGGCCGCAGGTGTGCCGATTGCCATCTCCACGGATCATAACCCCGGAACGTCTCCCAACATGTCATTGCAGTTGATGATCAATATGGCCTGTACGCTGTTTCACATGACCCCGCTGGAAGCCGTTCAGGGCGTTACACGTCATGCGGCAAAAGCGCTTGGACTTGTTGATCGGGGTGAACTTGCGCCGGGACTACGGGCGGATATGGCTGTTTGGGATCTTAATCATCCGCGTGAGCTGGCTTACTGGTTTGGACATCAGCCTTGTCTGGGGCTGATTGTCGGCGGAAAAAGGAGTTGGTAATGAAGCAAACATTTATGGCATGGAGTGGACGTGTTGACTCGCAGGAAACTGGCGTCAGCACCCGCTGGCATCAGCATGTAAAACCGTTTACCGAACAAAGTCATGGAGGCAGTACGCTGATTGGTTTTGCCGTCGATGACGGGGTGCAACGTAACGGTGGGCGAGCGGGCGCAGCAGGCGGACCGGGCGCATTACGCAGCATGTTGGGCAATATGCCAGTGCTCCATGAAGGCGCTATTTTTGACATGGGTGACGTGCAAAGCGAAGACCACGCGCTGGAACCCGCACAAAACCGTCTGGCGGAAAACGTGGCTATGGCAATTGCGCGCGGCAGTTTGCCGGTCGTTCTGGGCGGCGGTCATGAAGTGGCATGGGGAACATTTCAGGGGATTATGCAGTCGCGTCCGGATATTCGGCGACTGCTGATAGTCAACCTTGACGCGCATTTTGATTTGCGGATGGCGGAAAAGGCCAATTCGGGTACGCCGTTTCGGCAGATGCAGGAGTGGAATGCGCAGCATGGCAAACCGTTTCATTATCGCGTGCTGGGAATAAGCCGTTATGCCAACACTCAGGCGTTATTTGATCGTGCTGATTGTCCTGGTGTGCGTTATTGGCTGGATGAATCTCTGCAATTTGAACGTGGTTTGCATGAGATTGTTAATGCGCTCTCGGCAGATATTCAGGCGTGTGACGCCATTTATTTAACGATTTGTCTTGATGTCTTACCGGGTTATCAGGCTCCTGGCGTTTCTGCGCCTTCGCCGTTAGGCGTGCCATTAAATATTGCTGAGGCTATTGTGAATTTAATTGCCGGTAGCGAGAAGTTGATTGCTGCGGATATTGCCGAACTGAACCCAGATTTGGACCGCGATAATTTGACCGCGAAGGTTGCCGCTCGCCTGGCTGCCACTATTGTCCGTCGAGGAAAAACAGATAAAACAAATTAAGAGGTTGTTGCAGTAATCCGTTGTTAAACTCATCAAAATAAGGAAACACAATGAAAGGATTGATACGCAGAGTCACTGTCACCGTTGTGCTCTGGAGCGTTTGCTCCATCGCGATGGCAAAATCAACCATTACGCTGGATGGCGAACATCTCTCTATTGACCAGGCCTGGTCAATTGCATTAGGTGATAACGGCGTCAAAATCGCGTCGAACGCCATGGAGCGCATGGAAAAAAGTTATGATCTGGTGATGACTGCCGCGCATTCAGGTACGCCTGTTTATGGCTTAACCGTGGGCGTGGGGCTAAATAAAGATCAGCCCATATTTGATGCCAAAGGAAATTTAACGCCTGAGGTGATTGACGCATCGAAAAAATTTAATGCTGCCGCGCTGCGCGCCCATTCTGCGGGCGTCGGTCCGATGTTGCCGGATTATCTTGCCCGTCTCTCAATGGTGTTACGTTTAAATACTATGTTGCATGGGCAAACCGGCGCGCAGCCTTATATTGCCGAGTTGTATGCCGAGTTTATTAATCGAGGCGTTACGCCGTTAATTCCGGCGCGGGGAAGTATCGGCGCAGCGGATATTATGCTCGCTTCACACGTTGGTCTGGTGATGATGGGCGAGTGGAAAGCGCGGGTTAATGGCGTGGAAATGAGTGGTGGCGATGCGCTGGTGAAAGTGGGGCTTAAACCACTGGTCCCGCAGGGTAAAGATATGCTGGCGATTTTGTCGAACAACAGTGTCGGAACAGCATATGCAATTGAAGCGGTACGGTCGGCACGCCAGGTGCTGAATGTCAGTCCGGTGGTTTTCGCCATGAGCCTCGAAGCGTTGAATGGCAATGTCGCGCCGGTACTGCCGCAGTCGATCGCCGTGCGTCCTTTCCCGCAGTTGGCTGATTCCGCTAAAGAGATTCGCGATGCGTTAAGTGGTTCTTATTTATGGCATAAGGATGACAAACGTGCATTGCAGGATCCGTTATCGTTCAGAACGACGGTGTATACCATTTCTGAGGCAATGCGCGCGTTGCGCGATGCTGAAGATACCATTACCGTGCAGATCAACAGTTCCGATGACAACCCGGCAACCGTGCTGAATGCAGACAAAGCGTATCAGGACTCCAGTCAGGTCGCGCAATATTTTGTTAAAGATGGGGCAATCAGCGGTGGGATCTTCCCGACGGCGAATTTCGAATCGTTACCGGTTGCGCTTGCCACCCAGCGTCTGACCGTGGCGTTAGTGCATGTTTCACATAACAGTATGCGCCGCTCGCTGCATCTTGAAGATGATCACTTTACCGGTTTGTCACGCTTCCTGTCGGCAGCAGGTAATAAAGGTCATGGCTTCGGTTCATTACATATCCCGTTTGTTGCGCTGCATGCGGAAAATGTCGATCTCGCTAACCCGGTTTCTTTCGATATTCAACCGGTAGCCGGAGGCATTGAAGATACGGGTGCCAATAACGACCACGCGGCGAGAAGATTGAAACAGGTTGTTGATAATTTGAATGTCATTTATGGCATTGAACTGATGCATTCTGCCCAGGCGATTGATTTGCGCTTGCAAGCCGATCCACAGCTGGCGTTAGGCAAATCAACAAAAGCGATGTTCACCGCTTATCGTCAAGTCGTGCCATTTGTCAGTCAGGATCGGGTCTTTACCCCGGATATTGAAGCATCGCAAAAATTCTTAGAGGGATATGCTATAAATCAAAAATAAAATCTATGTTGATTGTTTATCATTATATCCACAGATATGATAAATGATATCAATTTAATAATTTTCACTTAATGTAATTCCTGATAATCCGAAAGGTGCTGTGCTTTTCGGATTATTATTATCTGATTAAGATAATTGTCACGCCAGGCTTACTGGGTTATAAATGTTAATCATGATTCTTATAAATTATTTATTGCTGCTTTGGTTACCATTACTTCGTAATAAGTAATGTATTTTTGATGGTTTAAACTATTTTTAAGGGACGGCATTATGCGAGGAAAAATACCTAAAACGGAGCTGCTGGTGACTTTTGAGGTCGTCGCACGTCATGAAAGTTATACCAGAGCGGCAGAGGAGTTAGCGTTAACCCAAAGTGCAGTATTCAGACAAGTAAGTGCGTTGGAGGAATTTTTACATACTCCGTTATTTTCACACTCTAAAAAACGCATTTTTCTTAATGATGCAGGGAAGTATTACCTGGGGATAGTAAAAGAAACATTAAATAAATTGGAGCGCGATACCAATACGATTATGACCTGGCAGCCTACGGTTCAGGTTATTGAACTTGCCGTTAATCCTACGTTTAGTACCCACTGGTTAATCCCAAATTTACATGAATTCACAAAGTTACATCCCGATATTATTGTTAATATTCATTCTTTAGCTAATAACGGCGATTTTCTTAATCGGGAGTACGATGCTGTCATTATGCGCGAAAATTTTTGCGCGCCCTGGGCGGAAGTAGAATATCTCTTTGAAGAGGAGATTTTGCCGGTATGCAGCGGCAGTTTGCTTGCAATGTCCGATCAAAAACTGTCAGTGGCAGAACTGCTTACTGAGTTACCACTTCTGCATCAAAGCACCCGTATTACTGGCTGGGAAGAGTGGTTTGCTTTATCTGGCGTTAGCAGTCCGCTGGTCAATAACGGACCACGTTTCGATTTGCTTTCAATGCTGATTGCCGCCGTGCGCTCTAATCTCGGCGTGGCGCTGTTACCACGGTTCGCTATTCAACATGATTTGGATAGTGGCGATATGGTGATTCCCTGTGATGTGCCTATTCGTACCGGTAATCGTTTTATTATGACGTGGCAGGAAGAGAAGTCTGACTCGCCGCACTTGCAGCAATTTCGTGAATGGTTGCTGGCGAAATCGGTCGTACCGCAGGAGATGTAAAACCTGCGCCTGGCTGGATGCCAGGCGCAGTTATTACCAGTCGATACCCGGCTGCGCCTGAATGCCGTTATCAAAAGCATGTTTGACGGGGCGGATTTCGCTGACCGTATCCGCCATTTTTAATATCTGACTGTGGCAACTGCGTCCGGTGACAATGACACTTTGTTGTGCCGGGCGGTTTTGCAGAGAAGTGATCACTTCTTCGGTGTCCAGATAATGGTAAGCCAGCATATAGGTCAGCTCATCAAGCACCACTAAGTCGTAACGCTTGTCAGCCAGCATCCGTTTGCTTTCCGACCAGACCTCTTTCGCCGCGTCGATATCCGCTTGCCGGTTCTGAGTCTCCCAGGTAAAACCGGTTCCCATAATATGAAACTCAACCCCCAGCGGCTGGAGAAGGTTGTATTCGCCGTTGTCCCATTGCCCCTTGATGTACTGCGCAACCCCCACCGTTTTGCCATGACCCACCGCGCGCGTCACAGTACCAAACGCGGCAGTGGATTTCCCTTTGCCGTTGCCGGTGAAAACAATCAAGATCCCTTTTTTCTCTATCGCCGCCGCGACGCGCGTATCGACCTGTTCCTTCAATTTCTGTTGGCGCTGCACATGCCGTTCAGTTGAAATTCGCGCTTCCATTCATTTTCCTTAATGTCCCGCAGGGCAACTGGCGCAGCGGTGTTGCTGCTCAAACTGGCTAAAGAAATTATTGCCTTTATCATCAACCAGGATGAATGCGGGCAGATTTTCCACTTCCATCATCCACACCGCCTCCATACCCAGCTCCGGGTATTCCAGGCAACGCAGACTTTTGACATATTCTTGCGCCAGTAACGCAGCTGCACCGCCAATACTTCCCAGATTGAAGCCTGCATGTTTGTGACAGGCATCGGTGACCTGCTGGCTGCGGTTACCTTTCGATAACATTACCAGACTGCCGCCAGCCGCCTGGAAGGTTTCGACATAACCGTCCATTCGACCGCCCGTGGTTGGACCCAGTGAACCGCAGGCCATGTTCTCCGGTGTTTTCGCCGGGCCAGCGTAATAGACAATATGATGCTTCAGGTAATCCGGCATCGATTCGCCGCTATCCAGCCGCGCTTTTATTTTTGCGTGGGCGATATCGCGCGCCACTACGATGGGACCACTTAACGACACGCGGGTACCTACCGGTAATCTGGCGAGATCCTGCATCACGTCACGCAACGGACGGTTTAGATCCAGCTGTACATGTTGCGCGTGATTTTCTTCCCGCAGTGAGGCTGGAATATATTGCCCCGGATTGTGTTCGAGTTTTTCCAGCCAGATACCATGCTTGTTAATTTTTGCTTTGATATTGCGATCGGCAGAACAGGAGAGCGCCATAGCTATCGGGCAAGAGCCACCGTGACGCGGCAGACGAATGACGCGAATATCATGAGCGAAATATTTACCCCCAAATTGCGCACCAATACCAAATTGCTGACTGGCCTCGAGCAACGCTTTTTCCAGCTCAATATCACGGAATGCTTGTCCCTGCTCGTTTCCGCTGGTGGGCAAATTGTCGTAATATTTCGTAGAGGCCAGCTTGGCAACTTTTAAGGTTTGATCGGCTGAAAGCCCTCCGACGACAAAGGCGATGTGGTAGGGCGGGCAGGCGGCCGTGCCCAACGATTTCATTTTGTCGATTAAAAATGCGGTCAGTTTTTCTGGTTGCAATAAGGATTTGGTTTCCTGATAAAGTGCGGCTTTATTGGCGGAGCCGCCCCCTTTATTAACACAGAGAAAATGGTACTCATTACCAGCGACAGCGCTGATATCAATCTGCGCCGGAAGATTGGTTTGCGTATTGACTTCGGTATACATATCCAGCGGCGCATTTTGTGAAAAGCGCAGATTATTTTCCTGGAAAGTACTGTAAATGCCTTTGCTTAAGGCTTCAGCGTCGTTACCTCCCGTCCATATCTGTTGCCCTTTACTGGCAACAATAGTTGCGGTGCCGGTATCCTGACAGTTGGGTAATACCCCTTTTGCTGAGACTTCAGCATTACGTAATAACTGCAACGCAACGTATTTATCATTACTGCTGGCCTGCGGATCGTTAAGAATGCTGGCGACCTGTTGCAAATGAGCGGAACGTAAGAAAAAAGAGGCTTCATAAAATGCCTGCCGGGCAAGCAGCGTTAATGCTTCAGGAGCGATTTTTATTACTTCTTCGCCGTCTAATTCCGTTACTGTAATATGTTGATCGCTAATTAATGTATATTCTGTACCGTCTTTATTTTGTAGAAACGGTTCTTGCCAGATAAATGGTTTGGACATATTTCACTTTTCACCTTAAACGTTAGTGTTACTTAATTGCCGTCTAACTTCATGATCCGGCTTATAAAAATGCGTAGTCATTGGCTTCTGATTGCTTAAGATCCCCCTCAGGGCAGAGCAACGTTCGATTCATTGGGTTTTAATGCTTTACCCCGACAGCCCTCGCCGAAATGTTCGCCTTCCCACCGACTCACCATCGCAGCGCCCATTGCGTTGCTCATGACGTTTGTCGCGGAACGCCCCATATCAAGGAACGGATCAACGCCCATCAGCAAGATCAGCCCCGCTTCCGGAATATTGAACTGGTTGAGCGTGGCGGCGATAACCACCATTGAGGCGCGTGGTACGCCAGCCATTCCTTTCGAGGTCAACATCAGGATCAACAGCATGGTGATTTGCTCACCGATGGATAAATGGATATTGCAGGCCTGGGCGATGAAAACTGTGGCGAAGGAGCAGTAGGCCATTGATCCAACGAGATTAAATGAGTAGCCAATGGGTAAGACAAAGCTGGCAATTTTGGGGGAAACGCCAAATTGCTCCAGTTTTTCAAGCGTTCCCGGAAAAGCAGCTTCAGAACTGGATGTGGTAAATGCCAGCAGGGCGGGTTCTGAAAGGGCGCGGGTCAGGCGTCTGATGCAGGGGCCGACATAAACGATGGCCAGACCGATAAGCAGCACCCAAAGTAATAACATGGTGAAATAAAATTCACCCATAAAGATCCCGGCGCTCACCATAACTGCCAGTCCTCGTTCAGCAATCAATGCTGAAATAGCGGCGAATACGGTCAGGGGAGCGAAGAGCATGACGTAGCCAGTGAGCTTTAACATGGCATGTGCCAGCGAATCTAAGGCGTGAACGATGGCGCTGCCTTTCTCACCAATCGCCGTCAGGCTACAGCCGAGGAAAATTGAGAACACCACGATTTGCAAAATTTCATTGTGCGCCATGGCATCGACAATGCTGGTGGGGAAAGCATGCGAAATAAATACTTTTAGTGTAAAGGGTTCTGACGCGACCACTCCGGTGGTTTCGGCACCGTGTGCAACAAAATTAATTCCTGTGCCTGGCATGAAGAAATTTACCGTTATCAAGCCTAAGGCAATTGACAGCAATGAGGCGCAAATAAATAAAAAGAGTGTTTTAGAAAAAATACGACCAAGGGCTTTGGCATCGCCCATTTTAGCAATACCTACCACCAGGGTAGAGACCACTAACGGAGCGATAATCATTTTTATCAGTCGTAAGAAAATCGTCGTGAATATCGATATTTCTTGCGCATAGAGTTTTGCTGTTTCCGGTGAAGCAGTGTTATTGAGCACTACGCCGATAATCATTCCAAGTACCAGCGCCAAAAGAATCATCGTGGTTAAACTTATTTTCTTCATTTTTTCCTCCATCAGGTGCACGGCGATAAATCAGAATCAGGAGAAGTGGATGCCTGAATAGAGATTCAGGCATCTACCTGCTATAACAACCTTACAAATAGCTGAAGTGTTGAGCTGCAATAAGTGACGGGATGTCAGTTGGCTAAAAGTGTTCGGATTTTTACAAATCGAAACTCATATTTAATAAAGGTGCATGTTGCTGTGCGCCATAGACATCATTGTCACCTACATTCCCGGAGATAATATCTCGTGGCATGACAATTTTTACTGCGTTAGAAGGATCAAACCAGACAATACGATGAATAAAGTCAGGTTCAACATGATATAAGCGCGCAATCAGTTCTGGGGTTAATTGCCCTGATGATTTTACTCGCTCATAGTTTTCTTTCGTTTTAAATAAAATATCTAAAACCAGTTCGTAAGGTCCGGCATTTTTCGAACGAATGACTTGCGCCAGTGAGACAATTGACTGTTTCATGCCTGAACTCCTTCTGGCGTCACCTGTTCAATATGGAAATCAAAACGCAGAGCGTCGTTGGCTTCAATCAGGTGATATATGGAAAATTCGTATACCGGCCCGCCCTGGATATCAGAAGGGGAGAACGGGAACGCCAGGTTGCCTGCGGTAGCGATGCGGTTTTCATAGCCGTAGTGCAGCATGGTAGAGCGCACCAGCGAGCAAACGCTATTGGCAATATCCTGGGTCGGTGCAACTACATCAAGGACAATCCCCAGCTCATGCCCGGCAGTTTGCATCGGTTCATGGTCGCCCATCACCCCGTTTTTGCCGTACAGGTGGAAATTGATGCGAATGCTGTCATCGTCGAGCGACAGGTTACGCGAAACGCTGGTTTTGACTTCATCGATGATTTTATCGATCCCGGCGATCATGATCGGGTCGCGCGTTCCTGCGATGGTCAGACAGCGGAAGCCCACCCGCCGCGCACCTTCCAGTTTCAGGGCATACGGCGTTTCTTCATGCTTAGAACCGCTGACGTACACTTCGCCGTCATTGACCGCTTTAAATGTGCAGCCTTTCAGGTTCAACACGCCGCCAGGTCCTGGCAGGAAGTAGGGATCGGATTTCTCATACAGTGTGTGTGCAGCCGCTGACGTTTCGGTAAATTTACGCTTCGGATTAAATGTCTTCAGCGTAAAGCCGTTGTCATCAATGATGCCCATCGCACAGTCAGAGCCTGAGCCGGGCGTTGCGGCGATTGCCGCGCATTCAAGGATTTTCCCACAATGCAGCGCCAGACCTTCATCAAAGCCTTGCATGATCGGTAGCGCAGCAAAGCAGGCCGGGTCGTAAGCGCGCCCGCCCAGCACCACTTGCGCGCCTTCTTTCAGCGCCTGCTGGAAGGGTTCGATGCCCATTTGCGCGACGATATACGTACTTTCGTCAATCGCGTCGTGGGTTAACGGCGGGACAAAATCCAGCGCTGTGATTTTGCCGTTATCCAGCGCCTGGTGGACGATGGCTTTGTCAACGTCTGCCGGGATCAGCGCCATCGAGAACGCGAGGTGCTCTTCCCGGGCAATCTCATGAATTATTTCTCGGCACCACTCCAGGTGTGGAGCGGCACCAGAACCGCCGGCCGTTCCGATCACCACCGGTATATTATTTTGCACGCCTGCGGTGATCATATAGCGCAGATCGCGCTTGACCCCTGCGCGATCGGTAAACGGTTTGCCCGCCCCGAGGTAGTGGGGGCCAGGATCGGAAGAGCCTGCATCAACGGCGATCAGATCGGGCGATTCTGCCATCGCTTTGCGGAAGCTCTCTTCCGGGAATCCATACCCGAGGATTGCCGTTGGCGATAAGACTTTAAAAGAACGAGCCATTTGTTAATCCTTAGCCTGCAACAGCGCGATAGTACGATTCATTTCGTTGAAGACGATATCGAGGCCTTCGTCAAAGCCCATCCCTGGTTTTACCAGCATACGCATGGGGCGAGCAGCAAGGGCGACGTGGACACAGGTGCGGGCACTGACATCAGTTTCATTGCAGGTGCCGCCCTGGTACGCTTCCATGCTGTGGCTGTTGCAATAAAGAACTGCATCGACGATGTTGTGAATACTGCCCAGATCCGGGGTTTTGATTTGCACCATGTGGCAACTGGCGGCATCAGTGAAATCAACAATATCCTGGTAGGTGTTACACCATTCATCGGCCACAATTTTCACGCCGGAACCGAGGCGCGTCAGCTCTTTGGTAATCGCGTTCAGCAGGCGAATTTGATCGGGCTTGTTACCGGCATCGACCGGCCCTTCAATGTAGAGCGGCAGGCCTTGCGCCTCTTTTTCCAGGCTGGCGATGTATTGCGCACAGCGAAGCGGATCCATATCGAAGATCAGACCGATAGTGCCGTATACATCGATGTGCAGGGTTGGGTGGTAGCGTGCGCTGGTGCGCTTGCTCAGAATGCGATCTGACAACCAGCGGACATATTCGCGCAGTTTTTCACCTTTAAAGCCCAGCTTCTCTTCGACGTTATTAATCAGCGCATGGGGCAGCACGTCGATGCCCTTAAGGATCATCTTATCGACGGCGATATATCGATCGTCGCCGCTCTGACCAAATAATGGAATGGATTCCGCCACGCGTGGCAACTGCCATTCATCACAGACCACTTCAGTTTTTAGACGGCCGGTTGCCAGCGCGGTAGCATCAAGCAGCGCCTGTGATAATCCGTAACGTACGGCGGTATGCAGCAAGTTGCCGTCAATACGCAATTTGTCGAAGAAACGGGCATTCGGCAGGAAAGCATCCACATCGCGGCCTACCAGTAATGGCTTGATATGGTCGTTGAGGAACGGAATAAAGTGCTCTGCGAGGAACAGTGGATCGCGACCGCCTGCCCCGGAATACTGTACGGCAGCACAGTCGCCTACGGCGACCGCACCGTTTTCCAGAATCAACTGAACCGAAACGCACTCCCCGGCCTGACGTACGGCGTTAAACCCCTGTGTTACCGGCTCTCCGGTGTAGAAAAAGCCGTCGTGACCCGCTCCGTTTTTTATCGCCTGCTGATCATCGAAATAGAATGAGGAGTAGCCAGCGGTAAAAAGGGCCTGTTTTATTTTCATTATGGTCTTCCTATTAATTTACTGTGGGATACAGCATTGATGTCATCTACAACCATCTGGAATGTCGGTTGGCGTCCTTCAAAGCGTGCGCGTTCAGCAACGTAATCGTGGTGGAGGTCGAGAATATCTTTTGGCAATGGAACGGCTCCGGCTTCCAGTACGCGTATCGCGCCGGTGTTGTCACGGACCGGAAGAATTTTGCCCGCGTTGCAGGCGGCTGGTGCAAACGGCACATCCAGTACGCCCGCTTCAAATGCCAGCACCGTACCGCGCGCGATATCACCATTACCCAGTTCGAACACTTTGTTCAGTACAGCGCGAACCTCGCTCTTAATCAGTTCAATTTCCAGTTCAACCGCCGGGCACGGCGGGAATTTCTGCTCGTTGACCATGTTGAGCATCTGGCGGGAGGCTTTTAGCCCCTGAATGTTGGCAGCAGCAGTCGGGATGCCCCAGGCTTCGTGCGGACTTTTGGTGATGACTTTGGTAGCACCAGACATCCCCGCGACGGCAGCACCCCAGGAGATAATGGCGAACGCTTTCGATTCGTCCTCCGGAAAGCCTCCCATCCACTGGTGAAACACGGTACTTAATTCGTAGTCGGTATAGCCATAGCTCTGAAAATATTCGTGTGCAAGTTCCCGCAGAGATTGGATCGCCGCAACATCCTGCGTCAGGCTACCGACCTGACCATAACCAACGGTGATAGACTTCACACCCTGTTCCAGTGCCAGCAAGCCTTCGATTATTGCGATAGAGTGCGAGATAAACGGCGGGATCAGCGTACCCGTTAGTGGGCCAAACGGTTCGCGGTTGATGCGGATCCCGTGTTCTTCGTACATCCCCATTAAACGATCGCAGTACTGCCAGTCGCGGATCGATTTTTCCAGCGTTACGCGCTTGGCATACGGAATATTGTAGGAAATGCCGCCGCCTTCATAACTGGTAAAGCCGCTGGCCATCGAGATTTCAGCCAGCAGACGCGCATCTGGCGTGCCGTGGCGGATCTGTAGCGGTTTTTGCAGAGTTTCGGTGAGGCGACGGCAAGCGGCGACGCCGTGGTTAACTACCGGTAAACCGTTCAGTTTAGAGGTTCCGGCTTCGATGGATTTTTTAATCCCTACAGCCGCTTCTTCGTACCGATTCAGACGGGTATATGCATCGATAGTGCTCGGCAGCAGATCGCACTCTTCTTGTAGTGTTTTCAGTAGTTCGATGTGTTCGTCCATCAGCGCCACGCCTGCGCGCGGTTGGCTAAGGGTTTTACCTTCCTTGTCTGCTTTCAGCAGGGCAAGAGAGAAGCGTTTATGCTCAGGAATGGTTTGTTGGTATTTAACGCCATCTTCAAAGTTTTCAACATCCTTGCCGGTTTCCCAGGTTTTCAATACCTGTTGCCGCTCGGTCATGAATTCGTCATGGGTTAATTTCTTATTTCGAAGTTCCATTGATTGCAGCCTTAATTGTTATAGGGTTAAGCATTGAATACTGGTGCGCGCGGCGGCCAGCGGATCGACTCTGGCGACGTTTGCCAGCAGTGGTAATAGCCCCCGGGAATCGCGGTAATATTCAAATTCGGTCGGTAAGAGAATGCGTTTACCGTCGTCGTTTAACTCGCGGTATTTCAACCAGTGATGCATATCGAACTGACTGGCACGCGAGAGCCATCCGCCGGAACCCACGACTTTACGCACGGTTGTCAGGTCACGTCCCATCTGTAAATCGACATTGCCGACGCAGGTGCAGACCTCTTTTTTGGTGCCCGCATGTCTTTCGGTGGCATAACCCACACACAGTCCGGCCAGGACGGTATCGAAATATTTTTCATCTGCATTCGCGGGTAAGTAGTCGGGATGAGCGACTAGATGACGGAGGTAATGATAAAAAGCGTCCAACTGTGCGGGTTGCTGAGCAAAATTCACACTGACTAACTCTTTCGCACTTTCACCAACCACCATTGCCGAGACGCGCATTCCCAGATCGCCTTCCACCGTCCGTTTTACGAAGGGTTCCGGTACGCCATGTAAAACAGTGTCGGGCGAGAGCGTGTTGGCACAGGCGGAATAGACATCGGTGGTTGCGCCGCCCATGTCGATCAGCATGAACTCTTTCCAGCTGTGATCGACGTTACTGATTGCCTTAACCAGTTCAAAGACCGTCCATGGTGTCGGCATTGGTTCTTCGCCTGTTTTATCAACAATGACATCCAGCCCTTTCCCTTTAACGATGCGTTTAAGGAATATGTCGCAGATAGCCTGGCGTGCAGCTAAAGGGTTCGGATGGTCAAGATCGGGCAGAACGTTGTCGACGATGGTCAGGTCTTTATGCCCGAGGAGCTCCTGCACCTTGTCCTGAATATCCCGGTTTCCGGCAAAAATAATGGCGCAGTCGAGTTTGGATTCTGCCAGCACACGGGCGTTATTCAGTCCGTAGCTTTCTTCTCCGCCGTCGGTGCCGCCGGTGAACAAGAGAATATCGGGCTGCGTTTCTTCCAGTGCCTGGATATCACGGCGGTTCAGCTTGTAGGCGTAATATTGCGCAATTTTAGCACCTGCAGAGTGAGCGGTTACTTTCGCGGTTTCCAGAGTGATAGAAGGCACTATTCCCATTGCGGCAACCGCCAGCCCACCTTTGGCAGAGGAGGAATACTTCAATGCAACCTCACCGCGGTTTAACAGGGGGAGGGCATTATCTACGTTTAACACCTGGTTAAGGCTGGAGAAAAATCCCTCTGCCAGATGATGGATGGTGGTTGGGGTCAGAACGTGGTTAACCAACGTTAACGCGTCCCCCTCCCGGGTGAAGAGGGCTGCTTTGGTCCACGTCGATCCAATATCGACAGAGACGATTTGCATCAGATTGCCTCTTCAAGAATGCGAGTTTCAACGCCATGACGTTGGTTGATATCGTGGGCCATCAGCTGGCAGACATCTTCTAAGTCATGACTTGGGGCGAAGACGCGATCAAATCCCATCTCTTTGAACTTGGTTTCCACGTCAGCGAAGTCATGTTTTCCGACCACCAGGTTACCGCCCACATAGAGCAGGATGTTACCCAGCCCACGCTCGATGCAGCGTTCGCGCATGCCCAGACAATCGATATCGCCATGCCCATAGATAGAGGAGACGACAATCGCGTCAGCGCCAGTTTCAATGGCAGCATCAATATATTCGTCCTGGCTGACCATTACGCCCAGATTAATGACTCTGAAGTCATGGTTGCTAAAAACGCGGTCCAGAACTTTATTGCCTACTGCATGGCAGTCCGCGCCAATAACGCCAATCACAAGTGTTGCTTTCTTCATGGGTAATCCTTTGTAAGACAGAGAGTAAATTAAGTTACACACGTCGTATTTATGGCCGTTCATAACGGCACAGGTTTAATATCAGAGGAGTGTCTTTATCTGACCGTAATGTTGCAATTGATCTATTTTCAAAATGTCTTTCGGGAAATGATTGTTTAAAGTGTGTTTTTAAATTCTCATTTTAATTCAGTGTGTTATGTCAACTAATGTCATGAATGTTAAATTTTTAAAATTAACTTGATTTGATGTATTGAGATAATTGTGATCAACTTCTAATTTGCATTTTTGTGACGTGGCTTTAGCCATGAGTAAATGCATTTCATAAAAGTTAAGTCGAATTTCACTGCAATTCATATATGCTTAATGTAAAAATAATGTTGAAAATAACAAATAATTAATGATCCATGCGAAGAATGACCTTTGTTAGCTCTTTTGATTTTTCGTAAAAAAGAGAAGTACATGAAGGTGCTACCAGTACGAGTAACGTTAATCAAAAGTTTTATTACGTCTGGCAATAACGCAGGCCATTTTTCGCGACAGGAGGGATTTAATCAGTACAATCCCCATACAATAGGTCAGGATTTACTGAACCGTTAACGGGGTTTTGGTGTTGAAATTTAGAAATGGTGGAGTCAATCAATGAAGACAGTATCGAAAAAATGACTGTGTCAGAACTAATTTCGATTAATTCTTCTCTTTTTTGACCCAAAAAGATATTTATCTTGATTTCATTTGTACTACGGCAATCTATATAAAGTAATTTTTGATCGCTGAGATTTTCCGTTTCATAAATGTTTTTGGCGAGTGTCGGGTGTAATGATGCCAGACATCTGCTCAGATAAGCCAGATCCTTTAGGGAATACCCCACTGAGTAGAGGATGTCAGAGAATTTTTGTGTGTTTACTGTTATCTCTGAAGTGCATGTTGCATTGACAGGAAGAGTATTAAAAGAGAGCTGAGATGGTGTCATGATTTAAATATCACCGTGAGGAATAAAAATCAACCCCGGGCACTGTTTAGCAATATTTTACACAGGGCTGTATAGAAAATTAAAGTATTTGATTGGCGTCGGTTAACTGATCAATAACTAGTGCTAAATTGGTAAACATTTTGAAATGTCGATACTGGCTCGGAATATCATTTTCAAAGACGAAGGATTCAAGGTTATTGTCTGAAAAATAAAGGACAAGTGTTGCTGATTCGTCAGGGGAAATATGGAAATATATCTGGTTACCAGACGGAGGATTGTCCAGAAGAAGAGCATCTTTGCCCGTCACATACCTGTTATGGTCGTGGACACTACGCTCACACTTCATCAGAGGTGTCATGATACTCATGTATTCATCTGATGTTAATATATTAAAATCGCCATTTATTTTAAAGAAACGATAAAGTATCAGTACATCCTCTAGCGTAACCGGTTGGTTTGTTTTCAGAGGGAAATAAGTGGGAACCAGAAGATGAGGTTCTAATCTATTTTGTTGGGCGCTATAACTGAATTTAAACATAAATTCCGGATCGCTCATCAATTTAGAAACATAATTATGCCTGGCTTCAAAGGTTTTAATTTTTACCAGGTTAAATAAATCTGGTTCTTCATCCTGTATTAAAAGACATTGGCCATAACAGAAAGGTTTTTTTTCATTATAAGCAGAAACGGTTATTCTGTCAGGAGTGTCAACGTTATATCCAAAAGCCAGATAGTTACCCTCCTCATCGCGATCTGTTTCCAGGCTATTTAAATTCATCACATTAAGTGTTTTCAATGCTGATTCAATGAGTTGTTGACCCTCTGAGGTAAATGTTTTGCGCTGCGTTGTATAAAGTGTATCGATACCAACGACTATCCGATGTGGGTCAAGGATGGCGGCAATCAACTTTATTACCTGCACAGTCACGGGTGATGTCATTGATTCGTTATCTGTTTTTAGAGGATCATTTGATGGCCAACCAGAGAAGCGATTGACAACAGAACCTATATTATCAAGACCCATGGCAGCAACCTCATTGTAATCAAGCGAGGCGCTCAGCTTACCCGGCTATAGAAAAACTAACTTGCAAAAATCGCTCATTTTTCGTTTATCAGGCGAAAGTTGCCTGTGTTCATGCAGACACAGTCGCCTCTGTTAAGCGATATCTCTCTCATCGATACTTATTGGTGATTATTACAAATGAAACAATAACATGGCGGTCTTACAGCGATGCTCATAAAGGCAACAATCAATTAACTTTGATAAAAATATGTTATGTAAAATAGCAACAAATTGGCTACTCTAATCAATTGGTATTATAAAAAGTTGATAAGGCGATTCTGTTAAATAAAACACTGGTTTTTTATCTATGTCTTTTTATTGTAATAATTGTGTTACATAAATATTTCACAATAAATTAACAATAAAATTACCAATGGTCTATGGTTTATACATAATTAACATATTTGACTGGTTTTGATATAAATCAATTTTTAATTCTTGAAAAAAATCTGCAAAACACGATAAATTGTCGTAGATCAAATTGGTGAGGTCGTGACAATTTCGCTATAAATTGATCACTGTCGAAAAATGCAAATTTGCTCAATAAAAACCTGTTTATTGTAAGGATTTTGCGGCGTAATATAATTACGGGATCAATTTGGTTTATTCATTAACATATTTGTAACTTTTTTATCATTGTCTTTTCCACTTTTGAGGAAAAGACAGCGATAGAGGCGAGCAAATAATTTTGTATTGGGGCATGCGTGTGACCCTTTCTAACGGGGTTCACTCTCGGAGTCTTCATGCGATGAGCAAGGAGTCATGATGTTAGATATAGTCGAACTGTCGCGCTTACAGTTTGCCTTGACCGCGATGTACCACTTCCTTTTTGTGCCACTGACGCTCGGTATGGCGTTCCTGCTGGCCATTATGGAAACGGTCTACGTCCTTTCCGGCAAACAGATTTATAAAGATATGACCAAGTTCTGGGGCAAGTTGTTTGGTATCAACTTCGCTCTGGGTGTGGCAACCGGTCTGACCATGGAGTTCCAGTTCGGGACTAACTGGTCTTACTATTCCCACTATGTAGGGGATATCTTCGGTGCGCCGCTGGCAATCGAAGGTCTGATGGCCTTCTTCCTCGAATCCACCTTTGTAGGTCTGTTCTTCTTCGGTTGGGATCGTCTGGGTAAAGTTCAGCATATGTGTGTCACCTGGCTGGTGGCGCTCGGTTCAAACCTGTCTGCGCTGTGGATTCTGGTTGCGAACGGCTGGATGCAAAACCCAATCGCGTCCGATTTCAACTTTGAAACTATGCGTATGGAGATGGTGAGCTTCTCCGAGCTGGTGCTTAACCCGGTTGCTCAGGTGAAATTCGTTCACACTGTAGCGTCTGGTTATGTGACTGGCGCGATGTTCATCCTCGGTATCAGCGCATGGTATATGTTGAAAGGTCGTGACTTCGCCTTTGCTAAACGCTCCTTTGCTATCGCTGCCAGCTTCGGTATGGCTGCCGTTCTGTCTGTTATTGTTCTGGGTGATGAATCCGGTTATGAAATGGGCGACGTGCAGAAAACCAAACTGGCTGCTATTGAAGCCGAGTGGGAAACGCAACCTGCACCTGCTGCCTTTACTCTGTTCGGCATTCCTGATCAGGAAGAGGAGACGAACAAATTTGCGATCCAGATCCCTTACGCGCTGGGCATCATTGCAACGCGTTCCGTGGATACCCCGGTTATCGGCCTGAAAGAGCTGATGGTGCAGCATGAAGAACGCATCCGTAACGGGATGAAGGCGTACTCTCTGCTCGAGCAACTGCGTTCTGGTTCTACTGACCAGGCGGTTCGTGACCAGTTCAATAGCATGAAGAAAGACCTCGGTTACGGTCTGTTGCTGAAACGCTACACGCCAAACGTGGCGGATGCGACTGAAGCGCAGATTCAACAGGCAACCAAAGACTCCATTCCACGTGTAGCGCCGCTGTACTTCGCGTTCCGTATCATGGTGGCGTGTGGCTTCCTGCTGCTGGCAATCATCGCGCTCTCTTTCTGGAGTGTCATCCGCAACCGTATTGGCGAGAAAAAATGGCTGCTGCGCGCTGCATTGTACGGTATTCCGTTGCCGTGGATTGCTGTAGAAGCGGGCTGGTTCGTGGCTGAATATGGTCGCCAACCTTGGGCTATCGGTGAAGTGCTGCCGACAGCTGTAGCGAACTCGTCACTGACCGCAGGCGACCTCATCTTCTCGATGGTGCTGATTTGTGGCCTGTATACCCTGTTCCTGGTGGCAGAATTGTTCTTGATGTTCAAGTTTGCACGCCTCGGCCCAAGCAGCCTGAAAACCGGTCGCTATCACTTTGAGCAGTCTTCCACGACTACTCAGCCGGCACGCTAAGACAGGAGTCGTCAAATGATCGATTATGAAGTATTGCGTTTTATCTGGTGGCTGCTGGTTGGCGTTCTGCTGATTGGTTTTGCAGTCACTGACGGTTTCGACATGGGGGTGGGCATGCTCACCCGTTTCCTCGGTCGTAACGACACCGAGCGTCGAATTATGATTAACTCCATCGCACCACACTGGGACGGTAACCAGGTATGGCTGATCACTGCGGGTGGCGCTCTGTTTGCTGCCTGGCCGATGGTCTATGCCGCTGCGTTCTCCGGCTTCTATGTGGCGATGATCCTCGTGCTGGCGTCTCTGTTCTTCCGTCCGGTCGGTTTTGACTACCGCTCCAAGATTGAAGAAACCCGCTGGCGTAACATGTGGGACTGGGGCATCTTCATTGGTAGCTTCGTTCCGCCGCTGGTGATTGGCGTGGCGTTTGGTAACCTGTTGCAGGGCGTACCGTTCAACGTGGATGAATATCTGCGTCTGTACTACACCGGTAACTTCTTCCAGCTGCTTAACCCGTTCGGCCTGCTGGCTGGCGTGGTGAGCGTAGGGATGATCATTACTCAGGGCGCAACCTATCTGCAGATGCGTACCGTGGGCGAACTGCACCTGCGTACCCGTGCAACGGCTCAGGTGGCGGCACTGGTGACACTGGTCTGCTTCGCACTGGCTGGCGTATGGGTGATGTACGGTATCGATGGTTATGTTGTGAAATCAACAATGGACCATTACGCGGCATCTAACCCGCTGAATAAAGAAGTGGTTCGTGAAGCTGGCGCATGGTTGGTGAACTTCAACAATACGCCGATTCTGTGGGCTATTCCGGTACTGGGTGTGGTTCTGCCTCTGCTGACCATTCTGACTGCACGTATGGATAAAGCGGCGTGGGCGTTTGTGTTCTCCTCCCTGACGCTGGCCTGCATCATCCTGACTGCCGGTATTGCAATGTTCCCGTTTGTGATGCCGTCCAGCACCATGATGAACGCAAGTCTGACAATGTGGGATGCAACTTCCAGCCAGCTGACGCTTAACGTCATGACCTGGGTTGCGGTGGTTCTGGTACCGATCATTCTGCTCTACACCGCCTGGTGCTACTGGAAAATGTTCGGTCGTATCACCAAAGAAGATATTGAACGTAACACCCACTCTCTGTACTAAGTAAGGAGCTAAAAATGTGGTATTTCGCATGGATTCTGGGAACGCTTCTTGCCTGTTCGTTTGGGGTAATCACCGCGCTGGCGCTTGAGCACGTCGAATCAGGCAAAGCCGGTCAAGAAGACATCTGATGAGTAAGATTATCGCAACCTTGTATGCGGTAATGGACAAGCGCCCCCTGCGGGCGCTTTCCTTCGTGATGGCGCTTCTGTTAGCAGGATGTATGTTTTGGGACCCGTCACGTTTCGCCGCGAAGACCAGTGAACTGGAAATCTGGCATGGTTTATTGCTGATGTGGGCCGTCTGTGCTGGTGTTATTCACGGCGTGGGCTTTCGTCCGCAGAAGGTTCTCTGGCAAGGGATTTTTTGCCCTTTGCTTGCCGATATTGTTCTCATTGTCGGGCTGATTTTCTTCTTCTTTTAAATCAGAATTCTCTTTAAAAATTTATGGGCCGCTTCAGGCCCATAAATTTTTACGCTCCCTTAACTTGCCCTCATTCCCAAACCTCAATCGCGCGCGTATAGTAGCAGCGTTTAAAAGCTCTAACTTTTGTTGCATTACCGGGATGTAAAGTGAATACAACGCTGTTTCGATGGCCGGTTCGCGTCTACTATGAAGATACCGATGCCGGTGGTGTGGTGTACCACGCCAGTTACGTCGCTTTTTATGAAAGAGCACGCACAGAGATGCTGCGTCATCATCACTTCAGTCAGCAGGCGCTGATGGCTGAACGCGTTGCCTTTGTGGTGCGTAAAATGACGGTGGAATATTATGCACCTGCGCGGCTCGACGATATGCTCGAAATACAGACTGAAATAACATCAATGCGTGGCACCTCTTTGGTTTTCACGCAACGTATTGTCAACGCCGAGAATACTTTGCTGAATGAAGCAGAGGTTCTGGTTGTTTGCGTTGACCCACTCAAAATGAAGCCTCGTGCGCTTCCCAAGTCTATTGTCGCGGAGTTTAAGCAGTGACTGACATGAATATCCTTGATTTGTTCCTGAAGGCTAGCCTTCTGGTTAAACTTATCATGTTGATTTTGATTGGTTTTTCAATCGCATCCTGGGCCATTATTATCCAGCGGACCCGTATTCTTAACGCAGCGGCGCGCGAAGCCGAAGCGTTTGAAGATAAATTCTGGTCTGGAATCGAACTTTCTCGCCTCTATCAAGAGAGCCAGGGGAAACGGGATAATCTCACTGGTTCGGAACAAATCTTTTACAGCGGGTTCAAAGAGTTTGTGCGCCTACATCGTGCCAATAGCCATGCGCCGGAAGCCGTAGTGGAAGGGGCGTCGCGAGCGATGCGTATTTCCATGAACCGTGAACTTGAAAATCTGGAAACGCACATTCCGTTCCTCGGTACGGTTGGCTCCATCAGCCCGTATATTGGTCTGTTTGGTACGGTCTGGGGGATCATGCACGCCTTTATCGCCCTCGGGGCGGTAAAACAAGCAACACTGCAAATGGTTGCGCCCGGTATCGCAGAAGCGTTGATTGCGACGGCAATTGGTCTGTTCGCCGCAATTCCGGCGGTAATGGCTTATAACCGCCTCAACCAGCGCGTAAACAAACTGGAACTGAATTACGACAACTTTATGGAAGAGTTTACCGCGATTCTGCACCGCCAGGCGTTTACCGTTAGCGAGAGCAACAAGGGGTAAGCCATGGCCAGAGCGCGTGGACGAGGTCGTCGCGATCTCAAGTCCGAAATCAACATTGTACCGTTGCTGGACGTACTGCTGGTGCTGTTGCTGATCTTTATGGCGACAGCGCCCATCATCACCCAGAGCGTGGAGGTCGATCTGCCAGACGCTACTGAATCACAGGCGGTGAGCAGTAACGATAATCCGCCAGTGATTGTTGAAGTGTCTGGTATTGGTCAGTACACCGTGGTGGTTGAGAAAGATCGCCTGGAGCGTTTACCACCAGAGCAGGTGGTGGCGGAAGTGTCCAGCCGTTTCAAGGCCAACCCGAAAACGGTCTTTCTGATCGGTGGCGCAAAAGATGTGCCTTACGATGAAATAATTAAAGCACTGAACTTGTTACATAGTGCGGGTGTGAAATCGGTTGGTTTAATGACGCAGCCTATCTAAACATCTGCGTTTCCCTTGCTTGAAAGAGAGCGGGTAACAGGCGAACAGTTTTTGGAAACCGAGAGTGTCAAAGGCAACCGAACAAAACGACAAGCTCAAGCGGGCGATAATTATTTCAGCAGTGCTGCATGTCATCTTATTTGCGGCGCTGATCTGGAGTTCGTTCGATGAGAATATAGAAGCTTCAGCCGGAGGCGGCGGTGGTTCGTCCATCGACGCTGTAATGGTTGATTCAGGTGCGGTAGTTGAGCAGTACAAACGCATGCAAAGCCAGGAATCAAGCGCGAAGCGTTCTGATGAGCAGCGCAAGATGAAGGAACAGCAGGCTGCGGAAGAACTGCGTGAGAAACAAGCGGCTGAACAGGAACGCCTGAAGCAACTTGAGAAAGAGCGGTTAGCGGCTCAGGAGCAGAAAAAGCAGGCTGAAGAAGCCGCAAAACAGGCCGAGTTAAAGCAGAAGCAAGCGGAAGAGGCGGCAGCGAAAGCGGCTGCAGATGCTAAAGCGAAGGCTGAAGCGGATGCAAAAGCTGCGGAAGAAGCAGCGAAGAAAGCGGCTGCAGACGCGAAGAAAAAAGCAGAAGCAGAAGCAGCCAAAGCCGCAGCCGAAGCGCAGAAAAAAGCCGAAGCAGCCGCTGCGGCGCTGAAGAAGAAAGCGGAAGCGGCAGAAGCAGCTGCAGCTGAAGCAAGAAAAAAAGCGGCAACTGAAGCTGCTGAAAAAACCAAGGCAGAAGCTGAGAAGAAAGCGGCTGCTGAAAAGGCAGCAGCTGATAAGAAAGCAGCGGCAGAGAAAGCTGCAGCCGACAAAAAAGCAGCAGAAAAAGCGGCTGCTGAAAAGGCAGCAGCTGATAAGAAAGCAGCGGCAGAAAAAGCCGCCGCAGACAAAAAAGCGGCAGCGGCAAAAGCTGCAGCTGAAAAAGCCGCTGCAGCAAAAGCGGCCGCAGAGGCAGATGATATTTTCGGTGAGCTAAGCTCTGGTAAGAATGCACCGAAAACGGGGGGAGGGGCGAAAGGGAACAATGCTTCGCCTGCCGGGAGTGGTAATACTAAAAACAATGGCGCATCAGGGGCCGATATCAATAACTATGCCGGGCAGATTAAATCTGCTATCGAAAGTAAGTTCTATGACGCATCGTCCTATGCAGGCAAGACCTGTACGCTGCGCATAAAACTGGCACCCGATGGTATGTTACTGGATATCAAACCTGAAGGTGGCGATCCCGCACTTTGTCAGGCTGCGTTGGCAGCAGCTAAACTTGCGAAGATCCCGAAACCACCAAGCCAGGCAGTATATGAAGTGTTCAAAAACGCGCCATTGGACTTCAAACCGTAATCGCGATGCTGACTGTTCCGACGGTCAACATCAGACACCGGTTGCCACGGGGTTCTGGTAGTTTTGTGTATTTTAGTTTGTTAACATTCTGCTAAATTATCGTGGGCCATCGGTCCAGATAAGGGAGATATGATGAAGCAGGCATTACGAGTAGCATTTGGTTTTCTCATACTGTGGGCATCAGTTCTGCATGCTGAAGTCCGCATTGTGATCGACAGCGGTGTAGATTCCGGTCGTCCTATTGGCGTTGTTCCTTTCCAGTGGGCGGGTCCTGGTGCAGCACCTGAAGATATTGGCGGCATCGTTGCTGCTGACTTGCGTAACAGCGGTAAATTTAATCCATTAGATCGCGCTCGTCTGCCACAGCAGCCGGGTAGTGCACAGGAAGTACAACCAGCAGCATGGTCTGCGCTGGGCATTGACGCTGTGGTTGTCGGCCAGGTCACTCCGAATCCGGACGGCTCTTACAATGTTGCTTATCAGCTGGTTGACACTGGCGGCGCACCGGGTACTGTACTTGCTCAGAACTCGTACAAAGTGAACAAGCAGTGGCTGCGTTATGCTGGTCATACCGCCAGTGATGAAGTGTTTGAAAAACTGACCGGCATTAAAGGTGCGTTCCGTACCCGTATTGCCTACGTTGTTCAGACCAATGGCGGTCAGTTCCCGTATGAACTGCGCGTATCTGACTATGACGGTTACAACCAGTTTGTCGTTCACCGTTCTCCGCAGCCGCTGATGTCTCCGGCATGGTCACCGGATGGTTCTAAACTGGCCTATGTGACTTTCGAGAGCGGTCGTTCAGCGCTGGTTATTCAAACGCTGGCAAATGGTGCTGTACGTCAGGTGGCTTCATTCCCGCGTCACAACGGTGCACCAGCATTCTCGCCAGACGGCAGCAAACTGGCATTCGCCTTGTCGAAAACCGGTAGCCTGAACCTGTACGTAATGGATTTGGCTTCTGGTCAGATCCGCCAGGTGACTGATGGTCGCAGTAACAATACCGAACCGACCTGGTTCCCGGACAGCCAGAACCTGGCATTTACTTCTGACCAGGCCGGTCGTCCGCAGGTTTATAAAGTGAATATCAACGGCGGTGCGCCACAACGTATTACCTGGGAAGGTTCGCAGAACCAGGATGCGGATGTCAGCAGCGACGGTAAATTTATGGTAATGGTCAGCTCCAATGGTGGGCAGCAGCACATTGCCAAACAAGATCTGGCAACGGGAGGCGTACAAGTTCTGTCGTCCACGTTCCTGGATGAAACGCCAAGTCTGGCACCTAACGGCACTATGGTAATCTACAGCTCTTCTCAGGGGATGGGATCCGTGCTGAATTTGGTTTCTACAGATGGGCGTTTCAAAGCGCGTCTTCCGGCAACTGATGGACAGGTCAAATTCCCTGCCTGGTCGCCGTATCTGTGATAATAATTAATTGAATAGTAAAGGAATCATTGAAATGCAACTGAACAAAGTGCTGAAAGGGCTGATGATTGCTCTGCCTGTTATGGCAATTGCGGCATGTTCTTCCAACAAGAACGCCAGCAATGACGGCAGCGAAGGCATGCTGGGTGCCGGCACTGGTATGGATGCGAACGGCGGCAATGGCAACATGTCTTCCGAAGAGCAGGCTCGTCTGCAAATGCAACAGCTGCAGCAGAACAACATCGTTTACTTCGATCTGGACAAGTACGATATCCGTTCTGACTTCGCTCAAATGCTGGATGCACACGCAAACTTCCTGCGTAGCAACCCGTCTTACAAAGTCACCGTAGAAGGTCACGCGGACGAACGTGGTACTCCGGAATACAACATCTCCCTGGGTGAACGTCGTGCGAACGCCGTTAAGATGTACCTGCAGGGTAAAGGCGTTTCTGCAGACCAGATCTCCATCGTTTCTTACGGTAAAGAAAAACCTGCAGTACTGGGTCATGACGAAGCGGCATACTCCAAAAACCGTCGTGCGGTACTGGTTTACTAAGAGAATTGCATGAGCAGTAACTTCAGACATCAACTATTGAGTCTGTCGTTACTGGTTGGTATAGCGGCCCCCTGGGCCGCTTTTGCTCAGGCACCAATCAGTAGTGTCGGCTCAGGCTCGGTCGAAGACCGCGTCACTCAACTTGAGCGTATTTCTAATGCTCACAGCCAGCTTTTAACCCAACTCCAGCAACAACTCTCTGATAATCAATCCGATATTGATTCCCTGCGTGGTCAGATTCAGGAAAATCAGTATCAACTGAATCAGGTCGTGGAGCGGCAAAAGCAGATCCTGTTGCAGATCGATAGCCTCAGCAGCGGTGGTGCAGCGGCGCAATCAACCAGCGGCGATCAAAGCGGTGCGGCGGCATCAACGACGCCGACAGCTGATGCTGGTACTGCGAATGCTGGCGCGCCGGTGAAAAGCGGTGATGCAAACACGGATTACAATGCAGCTATTGCGCTGGTGCAGGATAAATCCCGCCAGGATGACGCAATGGTGGCATTTCAGAATTTCATCAAAAATTACCCTGATTCAACTTATCTGCCAAACGCCAATTATTGGCTGGGTCAGTTAAACTACAACAAGGGTAAAAAAGATGATGCGGCGTATTATTTTGCTTCGGTAGTGAAAAACTATCCGAAGTCACCGAAGGCTGCAGATGCGATGTTTAAAGTCGGCGTCATCATGCAGGACAAAGGTGACACCGCAAAAGCGAAAGCCGTATACCAGCAGGTTATCAGTAAATACCCTGGTACTGATGGCGCAAAACAGGCGCAAAAACGTCTGAACGCGATGTAATGCATAACACACGACCAGAAGTTGCATTATTTCTGGTCGTGTCGTGCGAATCATAAGCAGTTGAGTGATCTACATCGAAATTTTTGTTGCGCTCAAGTCTGAAATCAGTAATATATGCCGCCGTTGCCACGGGATATCAAACAAACCGAAAGCAACGAAAAAGTGGGTCGTTAGCTCAGTTGGTAGAGCAGTTGACTTTTAATCAATTGGTCGCAGGTTCGAATCCTGCACGACCCACCAATCGCTAAGGTGGAAGCGGTAGTAAAACGTGAAGGATAACGTTGCGTCAGCAACGGCCCGAAGGGCGAGACGAAGTCGAGTCATCCTGCACGACCCACCACTAACCTAGTTAGTTGTAGTATCCAGCGTAGTATCGGGTGATTAGCTCAGCTGGGAGAGCACCTCCCTTACAAGGAGGGGGTCGGCGGTTCGATCCCGTCATCACC